>NZ_JAIUKB010000007.1:0-18799 GCF_020176785.1 Saccharopolyspora sp. 6V
GGGGCCCCCGCGGGGGGCGGGGGGGGGGCCCCGGGCCCCACCACCTGCGGCCTCCCCTCCCTCACCCCCCGGCCGGCGCGCGCCCGCGCGGCGGCGGGCGCCCCCCCCCCCCGCGGGGGGGGGGCGCCGTCACATCAGCAGCACGTACACCGCGCCGATCGCGCCGGCCAGCAGCGCGAGCGCGGTGAACGCCGCCTGCAGCACGCCGTCCGGCAGCGGTTCCTCCGCGCGCAGGTTCCGCTCCGCCTGCCGGTGCCTGCGCCACGACGCGACCGCGATCACCGCCGCCAGCGGCAGCGCCACCGCGGCGCACACCGCGGCCGCGACCGCGCTGCGGTGCGCCAGCAACCGCAGCAGCACCATCAGGCCCACCACGAACGTCAACCCGGTCCGCAGCCAGGCCAAGGTCGTGCGCTCGACCTGCAAGCCCGGATCCCACGGGCCCTGCCCCGGCACGCTCAGAACCCGTTGACCAGCAGCAGCACCGTCGCCGCCACGCCGACCACGCCGAGCCCGAACCCGAGGACCGGCGCCAGCTTCGGTGGCGGCAGCGGGGCCTTCCTGCGCAGCGCCCGCTCCATCGTCATCCACCGGCCGAACGCCGCCACGCTGCACACCACGCCCGCGAGCAGCAGCAGTA
Source organism: Saccharopolyspora sp. 6V (assembly GCF_020176785.1). Lineage (NCBI taxonomy): Bacteria > Bacillati > Actinomycetota > Actinomycetes > Pseudonocardiales > Pseudonocardiaceae > Saccharopolyspora > Saccharopolyspora sp. 6V. Next base: position 641 of record NZ_JAIUKB010000007.1, read on the forward strand.
CCGCCAGCGAGGTCCGCAGCGGATCCGGGCCGGGTGACATCGCCGCGTTCAACGCCTCCACGCCGACACCCGCCGCCATCAACGCCAAGGCGGTGCGGATCCACGCCAAGAACGTGCGCTCGTTCGCCAGCGTGAACCGGGGATCCGGTTCCTCGCCCACCCCGTAGATCCGGTGCGGCCAGCGCCTACACGCGGGCTCTTCGTTCTCGGCAGCCATACCGCCACCGTAGTGCGACCGGAGCAGCGCGAATCCGTCGAGGGGGCGATGCCGCGGGGCACCGGCGCGGCGCTCGGCCGGATCCGGTGCCCTGCGGACGGGAGAGCTCAGAAGTCGAACACGGCCCCCGCGGCGGACGCCGCCACGCACTGGTTGCCGAACTCCTTCTCGAAGTGCACCGGGCGGCCCTGCCAGGTGCCGTGCGCCGTGCCGACCACCGGCTTCAGCTCCATCGTGCACTGGCCGGTGTGCGCCTGGCCGAGCTGCTCGAAGTCGCCGCCCGCCGTGGTCAGGCTGTCGCAGGCCGCCGCCGCGTTCGGGTGCGAACCGCCCACCGGCTCGCAGCGCAGCGACACCGTGCGCGGCAACTCCGCCCGGTCCTTCGCCGCGATCGTCAAGGTCAGGTCGCTCTGCGTCGCAGCCGCGCCCGCCGTCGCCGGGGTGAGCACGAGGACGGCCGTCGCCGCGAGCAGAAGACCGCGGATGAAGCGGGTGGCAGCCATGTCGGTGCGCCTCCAAGAGGTAGTGGGGAAGACTCCGCACAGATCTATCGGCAGCGGCCCCGCGATTTCCGCACCTGCGACCGAAGATCACCAGATCGTGGGGTGCACGGACGGGGAGGTGGTCACCCTCGGCTCATCTGGATCGAGCGCCGCGGCTGGAGTGGATCACTCCAAAGTGGAGAGGATGAGGCTAGGTGCGGAGGCGTCCGTTCGTTCGAACTCCGGTGACAGGAAGGTTCCCTTGCCCGCACCGGTGACAGGAAGGTTCCCTTCATCGCACCCGTGACCGGAAGGTTCCCCTGCTCGCCCCGGCCCACGCCGGTCGCGTCCACACCTGCGATGTGACAGGAAGGTTCCCTTCATCGCACCCGTGACCGGAAGGTTCCCCTGCTCGCCCCGGCCCACGCCGGTCGCGTCCACACCTGCGATGTGACAGGAAGGTTCCCTTCATCGCACCCGTGACCGGAAGGTTCCCCTGCTCGCGGCCGGCCCGTCAGCCGTACAGCTCGTCCAGCACCTCGGCGTACTTGGTGTGGATGACGCGCCGCCGCAACTTCAACGCGGGACTGAGCTCGCCACCCGCCGCACCCCACGGCCGGTCCAGCACGCGGTGCGCGCGCACCTGGCCGGAGCTGCCCAGCGCGGCGTTGGCCGCGTCCACCGCGCGGTCCACTTCGGCCAGCACCTGCGCGTCGCGGGCGAGCTCGGCGAGATCGGTGGTGCCGATGCCGTGCGCGGCCGCCCACGCAGGCGCGGTGTCCTCGTCGAGCACGACCAGCGCGACGACGTGCGGCCTGCCGTCGCCGAAGGCGAGCGCGTGCCCGATCAGCGGGTGCGCGCGCAGCGCGTTCTCCACGACGCTGGGGGCGACGGTCTCGCCGTGCGAGTTGATGATCAACTCGCTCTTGCGGTCGGTGATGGTGAGGTAGCCGTCGTCGACGTGCCCGACGTCCCCGGTGCGCAACCAGCCGTCGGCGCCCGCCGCCGCCCGGACCAGGCCGTCCTCCTGCAGGTGCCCCGCGCAGACCACGGGGCCGCGCACCAGCACTTCACCGTCCTCATCGATGCGGACCTCGACGCCGGGCAGCGGGGTGCCGACGGTGCCGAAGCGCACCGCGCCCGGCCGGTTGGTGGTGGCCCAGCCGCTGGACTCGGTCGACCCCCACGTCTCGAAGATGTCGAAGCCGAGCCCGGAGAACAGCTCCAGCAGGTCGCGGCGCAGCGGCGCCGCCCCGCTCGCGCCCCACACGGTGCCGTCGAGACCGAGCCCGCTGAGCACCTCGTGCTTCTCGGCCGCGGTGTGCGCGGTGGGCTGGGCGCGGGCGAGGGCGGCGAGCCGTTCCCACATCCGCGGCACCCCGAAGAACGTGTGCGGACGAACCTGCGGCAGCACCCGCACGGCCTCGGCGATGCCGTTGCAGAAGTGCACGTGCGCGACGTCGTGGATGGCGCTGTAGACGTTGCCCGCGCGCTCCGACATGTGCGCCATCGGCAGGTAGCACAAGGTCCCGGCGTGCGGCGGCGCGCCCGTGACCAGCTGCCGGGCGGAGGCTGCGGCGAGCACGTTGCGGTGGGTCAGCACCACGGCCCGCTGCATCCCGATCGCGTCGGGGGAGTAGAGCACGGTCACCGGATCGTCCGGCACCACGTCCGCGGTGCGCCGCCGAACCAGCTCCGGGTCCTGCCGCAGCAGCCCGCCGCCGCGTTCGCGCAGCGTCGCCCAGGTGCGGAAGCGGGTGTCCTCCGCGGGGATCGCGGCCTCGTCGACGACGATGACGTGGCCGAGCGCGTCCGGTTCGCGCAGCGCCGCCGACCAGCGGCGCACGTGGTGGGCGTTGCCGAGCACGGCGATGTGCGCCCGGCTGTGCCGCGTGACGTCGCGGATCTCGCCGGAGCTCGACGCGGGGTGCACGGCGATCGGCACCGCCCCGAGGTGCGTGGCGGCGACGTCGGCCAGCCACTGCTCCGCGCCGTTCGACATCATCAGCACCACCGTCTGGCCGCGCTGCAACCCGAGGTCGGCGAAGCCCGCGGCGAGGTCCTGCACCGCCTCCGCCGCCTCGCCCCAGCTCCAGGTCCGGCCGTCCGCGGTCAGCGCCGGGTGGTCCCGGTGCTCGGTCGCGTTGCGCTCGAACAGGTGCGGGATGGTCGCGGTCAGCGTCGGTGCCGGTGATGTGCTCATGTGGCTCCTCCACTCACGAGGCGGCCACGTGCGTGACGCGAGGTTCGTGGTGACCTCGCCGATGAAACCGCACCGGAGGCCCGTTTGGCCAGTAGGCGGACGGGTGCCGTCGGGAGCGGGGTGCGGGGGCTCCGGCTGCACCGCGTGTTCGGGGCTCGTGCCTGGCGCGCCCCCGGGTTCGGCCGTCCGAGGAGCCGGCTCGCTCGAACGGGCCGCTGTCCGGATCGCTACCGGTGACCGCCGAGCGCTCGGCGCACCGGCGGCGGGCCGGGTGGCAGGAAGGTTCCCTTCACCGCACCGGTGATCGGAAGGTTCCCTTGCTCGCGTCGGTGGCAGGAAGGTTCCCTTCCGCCGATCAGACGTGGTCGCGGATGACGTCGTTGATCGCGTTCTGGAACCCGTTGACGAGCACGTGGATGGTCAGCGGCCGCAGCTGCTGGGTGGCGACGTGCACCCGTTCCCGCTCTTCTTCGGGCCGTCCGCGTTCGAGGTAGGGCCGCAGCACGTTCGCGGCGAACAGTTCGCGCAGCTCGACGGCGATCTGCGAGGTGTGCTGCTCGACGATGTCCTTGGCTTCGAGGAGCATGCCCTGCGGCAGGTCGAGGTCGAGGATCTGCAGCCCGACGCCGAGCATGGCGGAGTTGGACAGCCGCACCCGGCTGAGGTCGTCGTCGAGGGCTTGGAGGATGCCGAGCGAGACGAGCTTGCCGACGAGCTCGTCGTCGAGCTGCCGCCCGGCGCGCTGGCTGAGCTCGTGCCGGGTGAGGTCTTCGCTCTGGTCGCTGGTCCACGGCGCGAGCAGTGCGCGGTGCAGCGCGAGGTCTTCGGCCGTGGCGTCGTCGGGGATCCGCTCCAGGTGCCGTTCGATGGCGGAGAGGGTGAACCCGAGCGCTTGCAGTTCCCGGATGAGGTCGAGCCGCGCCAGGTGGTCGCCGCCGTAGAGGCCCAGCCGCCCGCGGAGCCGGGGCGGGGGCAGCAGACCGCGGGACGCGTAGAAGCGAACGGTCCGCACGGTGACGCCGGCGCGCGCGGCCAACTCGTCGATGGTCAGCTCTTCGTCCGCGGTTCGGAGCATGGTCGGGGAGCTTACTCCTTGACCGCTGTGACACCAACGATGTAACACTGATTGCGTCGCGACACGGTGTCGTGCGCGGCGTGCGGCCGCTGGCGGAGAGGTGCAGGCGTGACGGCAAGAGGTGACGGCCCCCTCGCGGGCCTGCGGGTGGTGGAGCTGGCGGGCCTCGGACCCGCTCCGTTCTGCGGGATGCTGCTGGCGGACCTGGGCGCGGACGTGGTCCGCGTCGGCCGCCCCGGCGGGGCTCCCGGCGAGCACGACCTGCTGGACCGGGGCAAGCGCGCGATCTCGGTGGACCTCAAGCACGAGCAGGGCCCGGAGACGGTGCTGGCGCTGGCCGAACGCGCCGACGTGCTCATCGAGGGCTTCCGGCCGGGGGTCGCCGAACGCCTCGGCGTCGGTCCCGAGCAGTGCTGGGAGCGGAACCCGAAGCTGGTGTTCGGCCGGATGACCGGCTGGGGCCAGGACGGTCCGCTGGCGCAGACCGCGGGCCACGACATCGGCTACATCGCGTTGAGCGGCATGCTGCACGCCATCGGCCGCAGCGGTGGCCCGCCGCAGGTCCCGGCGAACCTGCTGGGCGATTTCGGCGGCGGCGCCCTGTACCTGGCGGTGGGCGTGCTGTCCGCGGTGCTGAACGCGCGCAGCACCGGGCAGGGCCAGGTCGTCGACGCGTCCATCGTGGACGGTGCCGCGCACCTGGGTTCGATGCTGTTCGGGTTCGCCGCCGCCGGCGCGTGGCAGGAGCGGCGCGGCACGAACCTGCTCGACACCGGCGCGCCCTACTACGACGTGTACGAGACCTCCGACGGCGAGCACGTGGCGGTCGGCGCGCTGGAACCCAAGTTCTACGCCGAGCTGGTCGACCGCCTCGGCCTCGACGACCTCCCGGACCGCGACGACCCGGCGAACTGGCCCGCGCTGCGCGAGCGGTTCGCCGCGACCTTCGCGAGCCGCACTCGCGCCGAGTGGACCGAGGTCTTCGACGGTTCCGACGCCTGCGTCGCCCCCGTGCTGTCCATGAGCGAAGCCCGGCAGCACCCGCACCTGCAGGCCCGCGGCACCCTGCCCAGCCCCGGTGGCGTGCTGCAGCCCGCGCCCGCACCGCGGTTCTCCCGCACCCCGAGTTCACCGCCGCGCCCGGTCCCCGCCCCGGACACCGCGGTGCTGGCCGACTGGCAGGTGCCCACCGCGGCGGACCTGCTGGCGTCCGGCGCGATCCACCAGGCCCGAGAGGAAGCGTGACCCGCATGCGCAGGGAACTGTTCGAAGCCGAGCACGAGGCGTTCCGCGAGACCGCCAAGGCGTTCATCGCCAAAGAACTCCTCCCGCACCAGGAGGAGTGGGAGGCAGCGGGCGTCGTCAGCCGCGACGCGTGGCTGGCCGCCGGCGAGCAGGGCCTGCTCGGCATCGCCGTCGACGAGACCTACGGCGGCGGGGGAGTCGACGACTTCCGGTTCAACGTGGTGTTCGACGAAGAGCTCGTCAACGCCGGTATCAACGGCTTCGGCGTGCCCGTGCACAGCGACATCAACATCCCCTACCTGACCCGGCTGGCCACCGAGGAGCAGAAGCGGCGCTGGCTGCCCGGCTTCTGCACTGGCGAGATCATCAGCGCCATCGCCATGACCGAACCCGGCGCGGGCAGCGACCTGCAGGGCATGCGCACCACCGCGGTCCGCGACGGCGACCACTACGTGCTCAACGGGCAGAAGACGTTCATCTCCAACGGCATCAACGCCGATCTGGTGATCGTCGCCGCCCGCACCGACCCGGACGCGGGCGCGCAGGGCATCAGCCTGCTCGTCGTCGAGCGCGGCATGGACGGTTTCGAACGCGGCCGCAACCTGGAGAAGATCGGGCAGAAGTCCCAGGACACCGCCGAGCTGTACTTCAACGACGTGCGGGTGCCCGCGGCGAACCTGCTCGGCGAAGAGGGCCAGGGCTTCATCTACCTGATGCAGAACCTGCCGCAGGAACGGCTGTCCATCGCCGTCGCCGCCGCCGCCAGCGCCGAGAAGATCCTGGAGATCACCAAGCAGTACTGCCGGGACCGCACCGCCTTCGGCCGCCCCATCGGCAAGTTCCAGAATACCCGTTTCGAACTGGCCGAGATGGCCACCGAGGTGCAGATCGGCCGCGTGTTCGCCGACCGTTGCGTCGCCGACCACGTCCGCGGTGAACTGAGCGTGGAACACGCCGCCATGGCCAAGTGGTGGCTCACCGAGATGAACAAGCGCGTCGTGGACCGCTGCCTGCAGCTGCACGGCGGCTACGGCTACATGCTGGAATACCCCGTCGCGAAGGCGTTCCTCGACTCGCGCGTGCAGACCATCTACGGCGGCACGACCGAGATCATGAAGGAGATCGTGGGGCGCTCGCTGGGGATCTGAGTCGGAAGAGGTGCGGCATGGACTGGATGGTCACCCCCGCGGCGGACCGGGCGCTGTCCGACGTGCTGCCCTCCACGCTGGCCGCCCTCGGCACCGCCGGGTTCACCGACGTGCTCGGGATCCCGCGGTGCCGTTCGGCGGCCGTGCTGCTCGTCGACGGGCTCGGCTGGTCGCTGCTGCGCGAGCACGCCGCCGACGCGCCGGCGCTGAACTCGCTGGCCACCGGTGAACCGCTCGTCGCCGGATTCCCCACGACCACCGCCACCAGCATCACCTCGCTCGGCACCGGGCGGCGCGCCGGTGAGCACGGGATCGTCGGCTACACCTTCGCCGAACCCTCCGGCGGTCTGCTGCACCCGCTGGCGTGGGTGAGCCGCGGCGCCGACGGGCGGCGGCGCGGGCTGCTCGACGAGTGGCCGCCGGAAACCGCCCAGCCCACCCCGACCGCGCTGGAACGCGCCGCCGAAGCCGGGGTGGCCGTCCGCTCCGTCGCGCCCGCCGAGTTCGGCGGGACCGGGCTGACCAGGGCCGCGCTGCGCGGCGGCGAGTTCCGCGGCGTGCACGCGCTCGGCGACCTCGGTGCGGAACTGCTCGCCGCGCTCGCCGAGCCCGGGCCCGCGCTGTGCTACGGCTACCACGGCCACCTCGACCTCGTCGGCCACGTGCACGGGCCCGGTTCGTTGCCGTGGCGGATCCAGCTCGCCCAGGTCGACCGGCTCGTCGACTCGCTGCTGCAACGGCTGCCCGCGGAATCGGTGCTGCTCGTCGTCGCCGACCACGGCATGGTCGCCGTCGACCCGGCCGACGCCGTCGACGCCGACTCCGAACCCGCGCTGCGCGCCGGGCTGCGGCTCATCGGCGGCGAACCCCGCGCCCGCCACCTCTACCCGCTGCCGGGGGCGCGCGACGACGTGCTGCACGCCTGGCGGGACGTGCTGGGGGAGCGCGGCGCCGTCGTGACCCGCGAGCAGGCCGTCGACGACGGGTGGTTCGGCCCCGTCGTCACCGACGAGGTGCGCTCGCGCATCGGCGAGGTCATCGCCGTGCTGCGCGACGGCGCGGTCGTGCGGTCCGCGGCCGAACCCGGCGAATCCGCGTTGCGCGGCCACCACGGCTCGCTCACCGCGGCCGAACAGCACGTGCCGCTGCTGATCGCGCGGGGATGAGCGCGGCGCGCCGGTGACCGGTCGCGTCCGGGCGGCCGCCGGGAACGGTCGATCCGGGCTCGTGGTCGCCGGTGTCGGTCCGTCGATGCAGCGCCGATCGCGTTCGCCCGTCCTGCGTCGACCGGTTCTGCGTCGACCGGTTCTGCGTTCGCGGGTTCTGCGTTCGTCGGTTCAGCGGAGGAAGGAGTCGCGGGAGAAGTCCTCGTCACCGGGGTCGTCGTCGCGGAGGGGCCGGTTCGGGCGGGACCGCGGCGGCTGGGCGGGCCGGTCGGCCGCGGGCGGTGCCGGTCTCGGCGCGGGTTCCGCCGCCGCGTCGACGTCCGCGGGCGGCTGCGCCCCGTGCGCCTGGTAGGCCTCGCGGAACTGCTCGGCCCGATCGCCCAGCACCGGTTCCACGGTGGCGTTCATCGTCTCCGCGGCCCGCTGGGTGGCCTGCCGGATGGTCTGCACGATCGTCTGCTGCAGCTCGGTGTGCGAGCGGCGCATCGCCTCCGGGCTCAGCCGCAGGTCGAGCACCGCGCCGGACGGGGCGACGGTCACGGTGACCGCACCGTCCTGGCTGCGCGCCTCGCCGCGGATCTCGCTCATCTTGTCCTTGAGCTGTGCCGCGGCCGCCGCCTGCTCCTCGAAACGGGACAGCATCTCCCGGACGCGCTGCTGGGCGCTGGACATGAAAAGTCTCCCCGACTTCCGAACGTTTTCAGAGAGCGTAGCCAGTGCCGGTGGCGGGCCGCGGACGTTCCGCGGTTTCCGCTCCGCGCCGAACCTCGGAGGTGGTGACGAGGAGCACAATGGGGGTGCGGCGATGCCTCGTCGGCCTCTTGTATCTATGCGGCGATCCGCCTAGAGTTCCCGACGGACGGAATGTTGCTTCCGCATAGCGAAATCCTCAGTGGTGAGGAGGCGTGCCCATGTCCACCACCAGCGCCGCGACCGCCCCCGACCTCGACCGGCTCGTGCGGCACCTGCGCACCGCGCTGCCCGAACGCGCGGTGATCACCGATCCGCAACGGCTGCGCACCTACGAATGCGACGGGCTCGCCAGCCACCGCGTCGTGCCCGCCGTCGTCGTCCTCCCGGAAACCACCGAACAGGTCCAGCACGTCGTCACCGCCTGCGCCGAGCAGGACGTGCCGTTCGTCGCGCGCGGCTCCGGCACCGGCCTGTCCGGCGGGGCGCTCCCGCACTCCGACGGCGTCCTCATCGTCACCGCCAAGATGCGCCGCATCCTCGACGTCGACATCGCCAACGAACGCGCCGTCGTCGAACCCGGCGTCATCAACCTCGACGTCACCCGCGCCGCCGCCCCGCACGGCTACTACTTCGCGCCCGACCCCTCCAGCCAGCAGGTCTGCTCCGTCGGCGGCAACGTCGCCGAGAACTCCGGCGGCGCACACTGCCTCAAGTACGGGTTCACCACCCACCACGTGCTCGGGCTGCAGGTCGTGCTGCCGAACGGAGAACTCGTCGAACTCGGCGGCACCGCCCGCGAAGCACCCGGCTACGACCTGCTCGGCGCGTTCATCGGCAGCGAAGGGACCCTCGGCGTCGTCACCCGGATCACCGTGCGGCTGCTGCGCGCACCCGAAGCCGTGCAGACCCTGCTCGCCGGCTTCCGCACCACCGACGACGCGGGCGCCGCCGTCTCCGCCATCATCAGCGCCGGAGTCACCCCCGCCGCCATCGAGATGATGGACGCGCTCGCCATCGAAGCCGCCGAACAAGCCGTCCACTGCGGATACCCCGACGGAGCGGGCGCCGTCCTCGTCGTCGAACTCGACGGGCCCACCGCCGAAGTCGAGCACACCTTCGCCGAGGTGAAGCGGCACTGCGACCGGCACGGGGCCTTCGAGATCCGCGTCGCCGCCGACGACCAGGAACGCGCCACCATCTGGAAAGGCCGCAAATCCGCGTTCGCCGCCGTCGGCCGCATCAGCCCCGACTACATCGTCCAGGACGGGGTGATCCCGCGGACCGCGCTGCCCGAAGTGCTCGGCCGCGTCGCCCGCCTCTCCGCCGACTCCGGCGTTCGCGTCGCCAACGTCTTCCACGCCGGAGACGGGAACCTGCACCCGCTCGTGCTGTTCGACGACGCCGAGGACGGCGCCGCCGAACGCGCCGAAGCCGTCTCCGGCGCCATCCTCGACCTCTGCATCGAACACGGCGGCTCCATCACCGGGGAGCACGGCGTCGGTGCCGACAAGGTCAAGTACATGGGCCGCATGTTCACCGACGACGACCTCGACACCATGCAACTCCTGCGGTGCGCGTTCGACCCCGCCGGGATCTGCAACCCCGGCAAGGTGTTCCCCACGCCGCGGCTGTGCGGCGAAGTCCCCGGCCCCCGCCGCGGCGTGCACCCGCTGACCGAAGCAGGATTGGCGGACCAGTTCTGATGACCACCACCCGCGCCGCCCTCCACGATCGGCTCGGCGACCGCCTCCGCGACGCCACCGAACACGACGAGATCGCCGGCATCCGGCCCCGCTGGGTCGTCACCGCCGCCGACACCGCCGACGTCGCCCACGCGCTGCGCGCCGCCGCCGACCACGACCTCACCGTCGTGCCCCGCGGCTCCGGCAGCAGACTCGACTGGGGACCGGCGCCCACCTCCGCCGACCTGCTGCTCGACCTCGCGCCCTGCGCAGGCATCCTCGAACACGCCGCGGGCGACCTCGTCATCAGCGCCCGCGCCGGAACCCCGCTGGGCGCGCTGCACGACACCGCCGCCGCAGCAGGTCAACGGCTGCCCATCGATCCGCCGCAGCCCACCGCCACCGTCGGCGGCGTCGTCGCCACCGGCACCTCCGGACCCGCCCGGCACTACTTCGGCGGAATCCGCGACCTGCTCATCGGCATCACCGTCGTCCTCGCCGACGGGACCACCACCACCTCCGGCGGCAACGTCGTCAAGAACGTCGCCGGATACGACCTCGGCAAGCTCTACACCGGATCCCTCGGCACCCTCGGCGTCATCACCGAAGCCGTGTTCCGGCTGCACCCCCTCGCCGCCGAACACCGCTGGATCAGCAGCACCACCCACGACCCCGGCGACGCCGCAGGCATCGTCGACGCCCACCGGCACAGCCAGGCCATGCCCACCGCCATCGAACTCGACCGGCCCGAACCCGGCGGACCCATCACCATCACCGCGCAGCTCGAAGGCCGCCCCGACGCCACCCACGCCCGCGCCGACGCGCTCGCCCGCACCGTCGGCGGCGAAGTCCACGAGCACCCGCCCGGCTGGTGGGGCGCGCACCCCTTCCCCGCCGACGGCACCGGCCTGCGCATCGGCACCGAACCGGCCGCGCTGGCCGACCTGCTCCGCGCCGCCGACCGAGCCGCCACCCGCACCGCACTGCCGCTGGCGCTGCGCGGCGCCGCCGGACTCGGCGTCCTGCACGCCGGACTCCCCGGCGCCGCCGACCCCGCCGCCACCACCGAACTCGTCACCGCGCTGCGCGCACTGCCCGGCTACACCGCGCTCGAACGCGGCACCCCCGCCGTCCGCGCCGCCCTCGACCCGTGGGGGCCGCGACCCGCCGCGCTGACCGCGCTCGACCGGCAGCTCAAGGACCGCTTCGACCCCGGACACCGACTCGCCCCCGGCCGCCACGCGGGAGGAATCCGATGACCGACACCGAACCCGACGACGTGCTCCGCGGCGGAGCGTTCGACGCGCTGCACCCGCCGCAACGCGAACTCGTCGACGACTGCGTCCACTGCGGGTTCTGCCTGCCCAGCTGCCCCACCTACGACCTGTGGGGCGAAGAGATGGACTCGCCGCGCGGCCGCATCTACCTCATGAAGGAAGGCCTCGAAGGCGAACCCATGACCGACACCATGGTCGGCCACATGGACGCCTGCCTCGGCTGCATGGCCTGCGTCAGCGCCTGCCCCTCCGGAGTGCAGTACGGCACCCTCATCAACGAGACCCGCGCCCAGATCGAACGCAACCACACCCGCGGGCGCTGGGAGAAGCTGCTGCGCACCGCGATCTTCACCCTCTTCCCGCACCCGCGCAGGCTCCGCGCGCTCCGCGGACCCCTCGCCCTCTACCAACGGCTCCGCATCGGAGCACTGCTGCGCCGCACCGGGATCACCGACGCGCTGCCACCTCACCTGCGCACCATGGAATCCCTCGCACCGCCCATCACCCGGGCGCCCCGGCTCGGCCGCCGCGTGCCCGCACGCGGACCGCGCCGCGCCACCGTCGGCATGATCACCGGCTGCGTGCAGAGCGCCTTCTTCCCCGACGTCAACGCCGCCACCGCCCGCGTCCTCGCCGCCGAAGGGTGCGACGTCGTCATCCCACCCGCGCAAGGGTGCTGCGGCGCGCTCAGCGAACACTCCGGCCGCGAAGCCGAAGCCACCGCCTTCGCCCGCGCCCTCCTCGACACCTTCGAGCAGACCCGCGTCGACCACGTCGTCATCAACTCCGCCGGCTGCGGCTCCACCCTCAAGGACTACCCGCGGCTGCTGCGCGACGACCCGCACTACGCCGCCAAGGCCGAACGGTTCGCCGCCCAGGTCCGCGACATCACCGAACTGCTCACCGAACTCGGACCCGCCGCCACCCGGCACCCGCTGCCCGCCACCGTCGCGTACCACGACGCCTGCCACCTCAGCCACGGCCAAGGCATCCGCCGCCAACCCCGCGACCTGCTGCGCGACATCCCCGGCATCGAACTCCGCGAAATCGATCGCGGCGAACTGTGCTGCGGCTCCGCCGGGATCTACAACCTGCTCCAACCCGACGCCGCCCGCGAACTCGGCGACCGCAAGGCCGGCCACGTCCACGACACCGGCGCGCAACTGCTCGTCACCGCCAACCCCGGGTGCTCCATGCAGATCCGCGCCGCCCTCGAACGGCGCGGGGAAGCCATGCCGATGGCGCACACCGTGCAGGTGCTCGACGCGGCCATCCGCGGGGTGGGGGTGGACGGGTTGCTGCGGGGTTGAGCTCCGCGTGACAGGAAGGTTCCCTTCATCGCACCGGTGACCGGAAGGTTCCCTTGCTCGGAGCCCGCAGCGGACGTCCCGTCAAGGCGCTGAGCGCACCCCGAACCCGGGCCGGCCGGCGCTACCAGCGGCAGTGGTGCGCGGTTATCGTCGCCGTCTCGGCCCGTCGGCCTCCGCCACGAAGGAGTGGTCGTGTACCAACAGATCCTGGCCCCGCTGTTCGGTTCGCTCGGCTGGAGCGCCCTCGCGGCCGCCCTGCCGCTGCTGGTCCTGTTCGCCCTGCTGGGTGTCGCGCGCATGACCGCGTGGAAGGCCTCGCTCATCGCGTTGGCCGTCGCGCTCGCGGTCGCGGTGTTCGTGTACCCGATGCCGGTCGACCAGGCCCTGCTGTCCGCCGTGCTCGGCGCGGCGTTCGGCTTCTTCCCGATCCTGTGGATCGTCATCAACGCGATCTGGATCTACCAGATGACCGTCACCACCGGGCACTTCGACGTGCTGCAGCGGAGCTTCTCCCGGGTCAGCGGGGACCGGCGGATCCAAGCGGTGATCATCGCGTTCTGCTTCGGCGCGCTGCTCGAAGCGCTCGCCGGCTTCGGCACCCCGGTCGCGATCACCACGGTGATGCTGCTGGCGCTCGGGATCAGCCCCATGACCTCGGCCGTCGTGGCGCTCGTCGCGAACACCGCGCCCGTCGCCTACGGAGCGCTCGCCTCGCCGCTGGTCACGTTGGCCAGCGTCACCGAACTGCCGCTGGACGAGCTCGGCGCCATGACGGGCAGGCAGACCCCGGTTCTCGCGGTGATCGTGCCGATGGTGCTCGTCGGCATCATCGACGGGGTGCGGGGCGTGCGCGAAACCCTCCCGGCCACCCTCACCTGCGGCATCACCTTCGCCGTCGCCCAGTTCGCCGCCGCGAACTACGTGTCCGTGCCGCTGACCGACATCATCGCGGCGCTGCTCGCGGCCGGGGCGACCGTGCTGCTGCTGCGGGTGTGGACGCCGCGCGGAGCGGAACCGCCCGCGACCGGAGGTGTCGACGGGCGCGGCGAAGTGCTCCGCGCCTACGCGCCATACCTGATCATCATCGCGGTGTTCGTCGTCGCCCAGCTCGGGCCCGTCGCCGACCTGCTCGAGACCGTCACACTCAAGTTCGGCTGGCCAGGGCTGGACGTCCGCGACGCGGGCGGGGACGCGCTGTCGCTCACCGAGTTCAAGCTGAACTGGCTGTCCAGCGCCGGATCGTTGCTGCTGATCGCCGGGCTCATCACCATTCCGGTGATCGGGATCCGGGCGCGCGACGCGCTCGGCCGCTACGGCGCCACCTACCGGCAGCTCGCGTTGCCGATCGTCACCGTGATGGCGGTGCTCGCCATCGCCTACGTCATGAACACCTCGGGGCAGACCGCGACGCTCGGCACCTGGATGGCCGCCACCGGCGGGCTGTTCGCGTTCCTCTCGCCGATCCTCGGCTGGCTCGGCGTCGCCGTCACCGGATCCGACACCTCGTCGAACTCGCTGTTCGGGGCGCTGCAGGTGACCGCGGCCGAACAGGCCGGGATCGAACCGATGCTCGCGGCCGCCGCCAACGGATCCGGCGGTGTGCTCGGCAAGATGATCTCCCCGCAGAACCTGGCGATCGCCGCGGGCGCCGTCGGCATGGCTGGGCGTGAAGGGGACCTGTTCCGCCGCGTCCTGCCGTTCAGCCTCGGATTCCTGCTGCTGATGTGCGTGCTGGTGGCGTTGCAGTCGACGCCGGTGCTGTCCTGGATGACCTGAGCAGGGGAACCTTCCGGTCACGGCGCCGCCCTCACCCGTGCCGACCGGGTACGAGGAAGGGAACCTTCCGGTCACCAGTGGCAGAAAGGTTCCCTTCCTCGCACCCGCACGCCATTGACTGTGACAGTGCTGGTGTCACACTCTGGATGGAGAACCAGGCCGCAACGAGGAGGCACGTCGCCCATGTCCGAGGCGCTCGTCTACGAAGCGATCCGCACCCCGCGCGGACGCGGCAAGAAAACCGGCTCGCTGCACGGGACCAAACCGATCAGCCTCGTCGTCGGACTCGTCGACGAACTCCGCAGGCGCCACCCGGGCCTCGACCCCGAGCTGATCGACGACCTCGTGCTCGGCGTCGTCTCCCCGATGGGCGACCAGGGCGGCGACATCGCCAAGACCGCCGCGCTCGCCGCCGGCCTGCCCGACACCGTCAGCGGCGTCCAGCTCAACCGCTTCTGCGCATCCGGGCTCGAAGCCGTCAACGTCGCCGCCCAGAAGGTCCGTTCCGGCTGGGAGGACGCCGTCCTCGCGGGCGGCGTCGAATCCATGTCGCGAGTGCCGATGGGCTCCGACGGCGGTGCCTGGGCGATGGACCCCGAGACGAACTTCGACACGTCCTTCGTGCCCCAGGGCATCGGCGCCGACCTGATCGCCACCCTCGAAGGCTTCGACCGCGCCACCATCGACGCCTACGCCGCCGAATCCCAGAACCGGGCCGCCAAGGCTTGGGCCGACGGCCGCTTCGCCCGCAGCGTGGTGCCCGTCGTCGACCGCAACGGCCGCACCGTGCTGGACCGCGACGAGCACATCCGGCCCGGCACCACCGCCGACTCCCTGGGCGGTCTCCAGCCGTCGTTCGCCGCCATCGGCGACATGGGCGGATTCGACGCGGTCGCCCTGCAGAAGTACCACTGGGTGGAGCGCATCGACCACGTGCACACCCCCGGCAACTCGTCCGGCATCGTCGACGGCGCCGCGCTCGCCCTCATCGGTAGCGAGAGCCTCGGCGACCGCACCGGCCTGCGCCCGCGCGCCCGCGTCGTCTCCACCGCGCTCAGCGGAGCCGACCCGACGATCATGCTCACCGGTCCCGGACCCGCCGTGCGCAAGGCGCTCGCCAAGGCGGACCTGACCATCGACCAGATCGACCTGGTCGAGATCAACGAGGCCTTCGCCGCGGTTCCGCTGCGGTTCATGAAGGAATTCGACCTGCCGCACGAGAAGGTCAACGTCAACGGCGGCGCCATCGCCATGGGCCACCCGCTCGGCGCGACCGGTGCCATGATCCTCGGCACCCTCATCGACGAACTCGAACGCCGCGAGCAGCGCTACGGCGTGGCCACCCTGTGCGTCGGCGGCGGCATGGGCATCGCCACCGTCATCGAACGGCTCGGCTGAACCCACCCCGCACCGACCCCGGCACCGGCCGCCCCGCCGCGATGAAGGGAACCTTCCTGCCACCGGTGGCAGAAAGGTTCCCTTGCTCGCACCCCGCCGGCCGGTGTTCGCGAACCACGAAGGGCACCTACGCCATGAGCGACCAGAGCACCATCCGCTGGACCGAGGACGCCGACGGCATCGTCGTGCTCACCCTCGACGACCCCCAGCAGCAGGCGAACACGATGAACGACCGCTACCTGCGGTCGATGGAAGAGACCGTGCAGCGCCTCCAGGCCGAGCGCGAGAAGATCACCGGCGTGGTGATCACTTCGGCGAAGAGCACCTTCTTCGCGGGCGGCGACCTGCGCGACCTCGTCAAGGTCCGCCCCGCCAACATCGAGGAGTTCGCCGAGGTCAGCGCCACCAGCAAGCGGCAGCTGCGCGCCCTGGAGACGTTGGGCGTCCCGGTCGTCGCCGCGCTGAACGGCACCGCCCTCGGCGGCGGACTGGAGATCGCCCTCGCCTGCCACCACCGCATCGCCCTCGACGGCCCGAAGACCCGCTTCGGTCTGCCCGAGGTCACCCTCGGCCTGCTGCCCGGCGCCGGCGGCGTCGTCCGCACGGTCCGCATGCTCGGCATCGCCGACGCCCTGCTCAAGGTCCTCACCCAGGGCCAGCGGCTGCGCCCGGAGAAGGCCAAGGAGATCGGCCTCGTCGACGAGGTCGTCACCGACGCCGACGCCCTCCTCGACCGCGCCAAGCAGTGGATCAAGGACAACCCCGGTGCCGTGCAGCCGTGGGACGAGAAGGGGCACAAGATCCCCGGCGGCACCCCGTCGAACCCGAAGTTCGCCGCGAACCTCCCCGCGTTCCCCGCGAACCTGCGCAAGCAGCTCAAGGGCGCCCCGATGCCCGCGCCGAAGAACATCCTCGCCGCCGCCGTCGAAGGTGCCCAGGTCGACTTCGACACCGCCCTGGAGATCGAAGGCCGCTACTTCGTCGACCTCGCCAGCGGCCAGACCTCGAAGAACATGAGCAAGGCGTTCTTCTTCGACCTCCAGCACATCAACTCCGGCGGCAGCAGGCCCGACGGGTTCGAACGCTGGACGGCGAACAAGGTCGCCGTGCTCGGCGGCGGCATGATGGGCGCGGGCATCGCCCATGTGTGCGCGAAGGCGGGCATGCAGGTGGTGCTCAAGGACGTCTCCGCAGCCGCCGCCGAGAAGGGCAAGGCCTACTCGGAGAAGATCCTCGACAAGGCCGTCGCCAAGGGCCGCACCACCGAGGCCGAACGCGACGAGGTCCTCGCCCGCATCACCCCCACCGACCAGAACGACCAGCTCACCGGCTGCGACCTGGTCATCGAGGCCGTGTTCGAGGACACCGCGCTCAAGCACCGGGTGTACGGCGAGGTCGAAGACGTCATCGACGGGGACGCCCTCATCGCCTCCAACACCTCCACACTGCCGATCACCTCCCTCGCCGAAGGCGTGCGCCGCCGCGAGGACTTCATCGGCCTGCACTTCTTCTCGCCGGTCGACAAGATGCCGCTCGTCGAGATCATCCGCGGTGAGCAGACCAGCGACCGCGCGCTGGCCAGGGCGTTCGACGTCGTGCAGCAGATCAAGAAGACGCCGATCGTCGTCAACGACAGCCGCGGCTTCTTCACCAGCCGCGTCATCGGCACCTTCCTCAACGAGGGCGTGTCGATGCTCGGGGAGGGCATCCACCCGGCCACCATCGAACAGGCCGCCAACCAGGCCGGATTCCCCGCGCCGGTGCTGCAGCTGTTCGACGAGCTCACCCTCACCCTGCCGCGCAAGATCCGAGCCGAGACCAAGCGCGCGCTCGAAGCCGCCGGCGGCACCTGGACCCCGCACCCGGCCGACGAGATCCTCGACCGGATGGTGGAGGAGTTCGAGCGCCCCGGCCGGTCCGGCGGCGCCGGGTTCTACGAGTACACCGACGGCGTCCGCGCCGGGCTGTGGCCCGGACTCGTCGATGAGCTCGGCGCGGGCAGCATCGACCCGTCGGAAGTCGTGCTCGAGGACCTCGTCGAACGGCTGCTGTTCATCCAGGCCGTCGAAACGGTCCGCTGCCTGGACGAGGACGTGCTGCGGTCCGTGCCGGACGCCAACATCGGCTCGATCTTCGGCATCGGCTTCCCCGCGTGGACCGGGGGAGTGGTGCAGTACATGAACGGCTACCCCGGCGGCCTCCCCGGATTCGTCGAGCGCGCCCGGGCGCTCGCCGAGCGCTACGGGGAGCGCTTCACCCCGCCGGCATCCCTGGTCCGCAAGGCTGAAGCCGGCGAGTCGTTCGACCTCGGCGAGCCGGACGCCGAGATCGTCAGCGCCACCTCCGCGGCGTGACCACGAGGTCGCCTTCCGATCACCGGTGACCGGAAGGCGACCTTCCGCGCACCGCAGTCCCCCCGCCACGGGGCGGTCCGGAGCATGCGAGCAAGGGAACCTTCCTGCCACCGGTGGCAGGAAGGTTCCCTTG
>NZ_JAIUKB010000008.1:0-23709 GCF_020176785.1 Saccharopolyspora sp. 6V
CGGCCGGCCGCCCGGCCGCCGCGCGGCGGCGCGGCACGCCGGCGCGGCTGGGCGCGGCGCGCCCCCTTTTTGCGGGGGTCGGGGCGCGCCGCGGCGCGCCCGTTCTCAGGTCAGCGCTGTCCGGGCAGCTGCGGCAGCCCGGTGGCGAGGCCGTGCACGACCTGCCCGGGAACGGACGTGAGCTCGTCGGCCTTGGTCATGTCGGCGACCTTGCCCGCGGCGGGCACCACGTCGCCGACCTTCGGCAGGTCGCCACCGCGGAAGTCGTGCTTGAGCAGTTCGTCGGGCCGGGCCGCCGGGCCCACCGTGTAGCCCTGCGCGGCGGTGAGCGCGACCGCGGTGTCCCCGGTGGACACGCCCTGGTGGTCGGGCTGTCGCGGGCCGATCTCGCCCTTGAGGAATCCCCCGCCGGGGGCGTGCGAGTCGACGATGCCGGTGTGCCGCGGCTCGACGTCGAAACCGATGGTCGGGCGGGTCTTGGTGAGCCCTTCGACCCGGAGCCGCTCGTCGCCGATGTGCTGCGAGATGCGGGTCAGCTTGGCTTCGTCGAGCTGCTTGCCGTCGCGGAGCTCACCGGCCACGCCGTGCGTGGTGGTGACGATGTCGGCGCCGACCTGCTTGACGACGTTCGGCGCTTCGGCGCGCAGCTGCGCGTCGACGCAGGGCGCCTTGGTGCTGTTGAAACCCGGAGCGTCCTGCGCGCTGCAGGCGTTCACCGGCACGGTGGCACCGATGGTGTCGGGCACCGTGGACAGGTCCGGCTTGGCCAGGTCGGGAGTGGGCGCTGCCGAGGCGGTGCCTGCCCCGACTGCGGCGAATCCCGCAGCCACGACGGCTGCTTGCAGGGTGCGCGTGGTCCAGGGGCGCAAGATCAGTTCTCCTTGGTGTCGCGGGTGGGGCTCGGTTCCCGGCCCGGCGCCGGGGTGCGGTGCCGGGACGGGAACCTCGTGAAGCCGCCCGGTGCGGGTGCCGACGACCCGATCGGGTCATGCGCCAACTCCAGACGATCAACGCGCTCCACATCGGCGCTTTGCGAACCGACCTTGATCCCTCGATAGGGGATGCCGCTCGATCGAGTGGTTTTGGCCCGCTCGTCCTGCGGAGGGAGGTGCGGGCTGGTTCAGGCCTGCGCGACGAGGCTCGGGCTGATCAGGGCCATCAGGTGCCGGGTGGCCTCTTCGGCGGTGATCTCGGAGCGCTTCTCGCGCCAGAGGGCGAGCCGCTCACACGCGCCGATGATCGATTCGGCGAAGGCTTCCAGCTGCACCTGGTCCAGGTCGGGCCGGGACGCTTCGAGCAGCCGGGCGGTGAGGTCGGTCTGCTGCTGCCGGGTGGCTTCGAGCGCGGTGTTGACGGTGGCGAGCGGGATGGCGGCTTCGGTGCGCAGCAGCGCCCAGGACTGGGCGTGCTCGTCGCTGAAGCGGAAGAAGGCGAGCAGGCAGTCGTGCAGCAGCTGGTGGGCGTTCTCGCCGGCTCCGGCAGCGGCTTCGGTGGTGGCCTCGAGCAGTTCGCGCCGGGCGCGTTCGACGCAGGCGAGCAGCAGCCCTTCCTTGGAGCCGAAGTACTCGTACAGCATCGGTTTGGACAGCCCGACCCGGTTCGCGATGTCGTCCATGGAGCTGGCCTGGTAGCCGTTGGTGGCGAACACCTGCTCGGCGACGGCCAGTATCTGCTGCTCCCGCTCCGCCCGGGGGAGGCGTTTGCGTCGTCCTGCCGGGGCGGAGTGGTCGTCGGCGTGCTGCACGTTCACGGTTCCGACCTTATCGAGAATCGGTCCACCGAACCCTACCGAAGGTAACCTACTCATAGTAGGCTACTTGGAAGTAGGTGGCTGATCAGGGAGGGCTGGAATGACACAGGCGTCGGCACAGCGGTACGACACGTCCGTCGTCATCGTGGGCACCGGGTTCGCCGGCATCGGCACGGCGATCAAGCTCAAGGAAGCGGGCATCCACGACTTCATCGTGCTCGAGAAGAACGACGACCTCGGTGGCACCTGGCGCGACAACACCTACCCGGGCTGCGCCTGCGACGTCCCGTCGCTGATGTACTCGTTCTCCTTCGAGCAGAACCCGAACTGGTCCAGGCTGTTCGCCCAGCAGCAGGAGATCTGGGACTACCTCCAGCACTGCGCCGACAAGTACGGCATTCGCGAGCACATCCACTACGGGGTCGAGTTCACCGGCGCCGAGTACGACGAAGACCGCCGCAACTGGCACGTGCGCACCGCCTCCGGCACCGAGTACGTCGGCCGCGCGCTCGTCTCCGGCGTCGGCGCCCTCCACATCCCGAGCTATCCGGAAGTCGACGGCATCGAGCGCTTCCAGGGCGAGGTGTTCCACTCCGCGCAGTGGAACCACGACTACGACCTCGAAGGCAAGCGGGTCGCCGTCATCGGCACCGGTGCCAGCGCCATCCAGTTCGTGCCCCAGGTCGCCGAGCAGGCCGCCAAGCTGCACCTGTTCCAGCGGACCCCGCCGTGGGTGCAGCCCAAGCCCGACCGCGAGATCCCGCGGAGCATCCGCACGCTGTTCCGCCGCGTCCCGTTCGCGCAGCGCATCGCGCGCGCCGCCGTCTACTGGGTCCTCGAACTCCGCTCCGTCGCCGTGCTGCGCAGCAAACTGCTCGGGAAGATCTCCGAACACCTCGCCAAGCGCTACATCCGCAGCGTCGTGCGCGACCCGCAGGTGCGCGAAGCCGTCATCCCGCGCTACTCCATGGGCTGCAAGCGGATCCTGCTCTCCAGCGACTACTACCCGGCGCTGAACAAGCCCAACGTCGACCTGCGCACCAGCGGCGTCGCCGAGGTCAAGGAGAACTCGATCGTCACCGGCGACGGCGAGGAACACCCCGTCGACGCCATCATCTACGGCACCGGATTCCACGTCACCGACGCGTTCGACCACCTCGAGATCGTCGGGCGCGGCGGGCGCAAGCTGCAGGACGCCTGGAAGAACGGCATGCAGGCGCACCTGGGCATCACCGTCTCCGGCTTCCCCAACCTGTTCTTCCTGCTCGGCCCGAACACCGGCCTCGGGCACAACTCGGTCGTGTTCATGATCGAATCGCAGATCAACTACGTGCTCAGCTGCCTGCGGCCGATCCTGCGCGGCGACGTCGACCAGGTAGACGTGCGGCAATCCGTGCAGGACGAGTTCAACGACAGGATCCAGCACCAGCTCGGCGGGGCCGTCTGGTCCGCCGGTGGCTGCCAGAGCTGGTACCTCGACGTCAACGGCGTCAACCGCACCATCTGGCCCGGCTTCACCTGGAACTACTGGCTGCGCACCCGCAAGGCCGACCCAGCGGACTTCGAGGTCACCGCCGCGCCCGGGCACCGTTGATGGTTCGCACGGGCGTTCGATATAGTCGGGTCCGTCATTGCTGGAACAGCCCCGGCTGACTTCACCCGGTGTGGGGCCGGAGGACGGGGCGCACCCTGAGCTAGGGGCTCCGATGCCACAGGCCCGCACGCTGACGTCCGACGAGATCAGCGGACTCCGCGACGAACTCACCTCCGGCGGCACGCCGACCGTGTGGTTCACCGCCACCGCCGTCGGAGTGCCCGAAGGGCGCTCCGGCAAGGTCGTCGCCCTCGACGACCCGGCCGAAGGCGACTTCATCCAGATCCGCCCGGCCGGGTCCAAGGACGTGCTGTCCTTCTCCGCCGCCGAGGTGACCGTCGTCAAACCGCCGCGCAAGCGCAAGGAAACGCAACCCGTCGCCGCCGCCCGCACTCCCGAACCACCGCGAGCCGCGGCCACCGCGCCCGAACCGCAGCCCGCCGCGCCGCAACCGGCCGCGAAGACCCGCGAACCGCAGCCGGCCACCAAGCCGGCGCCCGCCGCCGACGACACCTCGAAATCCGCCCCGGCGGCGAACCGGCGCAAGCCGAAACCGCCCGCCGGCGCCACCGTGATCCTCACCGCGGACCAGGCCGGACAGTGGAACGTCGAAGTCAGCACCGGCAAGAAGCGCGTGCTGCGGCCCACCCCCGTGTCCACCTCCGCCGTGGCGCAAGCCGCGAAATCCCTGCACGAAGAGGTCGCGGCCGCCGTCGAACCACTGCTGGAAGCCGCCCGGGAACAGCAGCGGGAGCGCGTCGAACAGCTCGAACGACAGCTCGCCGAGGCGCAGCGGATGCTGCACGAACTCACCGAATGAACCCCGGAGCCGAGGCGGGGTGACAGGAAGGTTCCCTTCCTCGCATCGGTGGCAGAAAGGTTCCCTTGCTCGCACCGGCCCACGCCGGTGAATCATGCCCTGCGGTGTGGCAGGAAGGTTCCCCTCCGCGCGGAGATGACAGGAAGGTGCCCTTCCTCGCACGGAGGCCCGGAACGCATGCCCGGACGCGTCGGCGCAGTCCAAGGCGGCACCGCCGCACGACGTCCGCCCCGCGGTGACAGGAAGGTTCCCTTGTTCGCCATCACCGCCCCCGGCCCGCGCGCCTGACGACCCGCGCCGCGGGACGCCTAGAATCGTCGGCGTGAGACGGATGCTGACCCCGCGCTGGCTGCTGCTGCACGCGCTGTTCGTGGCGGCGGCCATCGCCACCGGCTTCCTCGCGTGGTGGCAGTGGGACCGGGCGCACGAGGCGGGCGGCAGCTTCCAGAACCTCGGCTACGCCTTGCAGTGGCCGCTGTTCGGCGTGTTCACCGTGTGCATGTGGGTCTGGCTGATCCGGATGGAGCTGCGCGGCGGCCAGGACGCGCCGGTCGCGGTGCCCGAACCCGCCTCGGAACCCGAGACCCCGGCGGCGGAGGACGCCCGGCCGCGACGACGTCCGCTGGTGCCCCCGCCGGCGCGCTCGGTCGACGCGGACGAGGATCCGGAGCTCGCCGAGTACAACCGCTACCTGGCCGAGCTCGACCGAGCGGACCGCCAGGGCTGAATCCGCGGGCGGCGGCTCAGTTGAACGTGATGTCGCCGTTGATCTGCTCGGTCTGCACGAGGGTCCGCACCTCGCCGGAGTTCTGGTTGACCACGCGGCTCTGCGAGGCGGACAGCTCCACATGCACGCTGCTGCCCGTCGCGCGCACCTCCGCGTCGAACTCGGGGTCGTCCTGCGCCACCCGGTCCAGCCGTTCCGCCAAGGCCTTGATCTGCGGTTCGCCCGCCGAGGGCTGCTCGGCGGCGGTCAGCGCGGCCATCGTCTCCGGGTCGGAGTCGCCGCGGCGCCGCAGCAAGCTCCGCACCTTGGCCAGTGCGCTCTGCGCGGCGGTGCCCAGCGCGACGGCGAGTTGCCCGCCGAGCGCGTTCGCCAGCGAATCGAAGAACGGGTCGACCATCAGCCCCTCCGCACGGTTAGTCGAACCCCAGTGTAGTCGGCCGATCACGGGCGGCGTGCTCGTTCCGGCGGATCGGGCGCACGTCGCTCGTCCCCGGGGACCGCTGGTCGTGATGTCCGATGGCGGAGGTATGGGGCGGTTGCGCCGCACGGCGGATTTTCCTCGCGGTGCCAGGGGGAACGCCGGTTCCGGAAGGTCGGCCGGAGGTCGGCGCCGACCAGCCGGTGTGATATCAACGAAGGGACCGATGGAGCAGGTTCGGCGATCTCACGGCAGAGCCGCCGCGTCTCCCGGAACGTTCGGAACCGCCGCCCTGGCGCACCTACCCGGGCCTGCGGTCAGCGGTCGAGATCAGGTCGTCATGGACATGCGGTGATTGGGGCAGGCGTGCGCAGCGGCGTGCTGTTGAAGATGTTCGGGCTGTGCGTACTGGCCGGTGTGCTGGTGGCGTTCCTCATGATGCCGATGGCCACCGGCGCTGGAGCGGTGGTCAACCAGGCCACCGACGCGATGTCGAGCATGTCCAGCTCGCTCGCCAAGCGGGACATGCCGCAGGTGTCGGTGGTCACCGACAAGGACGGCGAACCCATCGCGCACTTCTTCAAGGACTACCGGGTCGAGACCAAGCCCGAGCAGATCTCCGGGTACATGAAGGCCGCGATCACCGCTGTCGAGGACAAGCGCTTCTGGAACCACGACGGCGTCGACTGGCAGGGCACCGTCCGCGCCCTCGCCAAGAACGTCAGCACCGGTGGCACCGCCCAGGGCGCGTCCACGATCACCCAGCAGTACGTGAAGAACTACCTGGTGCACGTGGTCGCGCAGAACGAGGTCGACGCGGAGAAGGCCAAGGAGACGACGATCGCGCGGAAGCTGCGCGAGGCGAAGATCGCCGTCGAGCTCGAACGCACCATGACCAAGGAGGAGATCCTCACCGGCTACCTGAACGTGGTGCCGGTCGGGAACCAGACCTTCGGCGTGGGCGCGGGCGCCCAGACCTACTTCGGCACCACCCCGGACAAGCTGACGATCGCGCAGTCCGCCCTGCTCGCCGCCATCGTCAACCAGCCCGGATCGCTCAACCCGCGGACCAATCCGGACGAGGCGATGGAACGCCGGAACCTCGTCATCGACCTCATGACGGACCCGCACAACCGGCTCCGGATCAGCGAAGAGGACGCCAAGGTCGCGAAGGAGGAGCCGCTCGGGCTCACCCCGCAGCTGGGTCGCCCGCCGAACGGTTGCGTCGGCATCGGGGACGGCACCACCGACGGGTTCTTCTGCGAATACGTGCGCCACTACCTGGAGAAGTCCGGCATCGACGACGACGAGCTGGAGACCGGCGGCTACACCATCCGCACCACGCTGGACCGCAACGCCAGCGACGCCGCGAAGGAAGCCGCCAAGAAGCAGGTGCCCACCCAGACCGACGGCATCGCCAACGCCATGGCCGTCGTCGAACCCGGCACCGACAAGCACAAGGTCCGCGCGCTCGTCGCCAACCGCGACTTCGGCAACGATCCCGCAGCCGGGCAGACCGCGTACGACATCGTCAGCCGGGTGCAGCCGTTCGGCGCCGGCTCGATCTACAAGGTGTTCACCGCGGCCACCGCGCTCGAACAGGGCATGACCATCGCGGACAACGTGCCGGTGCCCGCCACCTACACGTCCCGCGTCTACAAGAACGGGACCAACCCCTACACCGTCGGCAACGCCGAAGGCGTCCAGCCGGGGGACCGCACCTTGCAGATGGCGCTGGCGACCTCGCCGAACACCGGCTTCGTCGCGCTCCAGGAGAAGGTCGGGCTCAACAACGTCGTCGACATGGCTTCCCGGCTCGGCCTGCGGCAGGGGATGAACGGGGTGAACAGCGCAGGCTCCACCCTCAAAAAGGACGGTTCCAACGGGCCCGCCCAAGCCGAAGCCGTCAAGAAGAACAAGCGCGGCGCCTTCACCCTCGGCTACACGCCCACCAGCGTGCTCGAACTGTCCAACGTGGCCGCCACCATCATGAGCGGCGGCACCTACTGCCCGCCGACGCCGCTGGAAGAGATCCAGGACCGCAACGGCAATGACGTCCCCATCAAGGAAGCGGCCTGCGAACAGGCGATCTCGCCGGAAGTCGCGGGTCAGCTCGCGCAAGGCATGAGCAAGGACGACACCGAAGGCACCTCCAAGGCCGCGGCCACGGCCGCCGGCTGGACCCGGCCCATGATCGGCAAGACCGGGACCACCCAGGAGAGCAAGTCCGCCGCGTTCCTCGCCGCGACCCCGCAGATGGCCGGAGCGGTGCTCACCTACGCCGACGGATCGCGCCCCCGCGGCATCTGCGACGCGGGTGGCGACGCACCGCCGTTCCTGTGCAGCGACGGCAACATCTTCGGTGGCAAGGTGCCCGCCCGGACCTGGTTCGACGCCATGAACAGGATCCACCAGGACCTGCCCGTGGCACCGCTTCCCGGTGGGCCACCGCCTGCGCCGTGATCGCCATCTGATCGGGGAGGGGCCGTCCGCATCGTGCGGGCGGCCCCTCCGCACGTTCGGCCCCGCCCGGTGACAGGAAGGTTCCCTTCACCGCGGAGGTGACCGGAAGGTTCCCTTTCTCATCGACGTGGCGGGAGACGGCACCTTCGCCGCAGGTGTGGCAGGAAGGTTCCCTTCATCGCCGACGTGACAGGAAGGTTCCCTTCCGCGCGCTCGTGCCGGCGCCGGTTCCGGTGCTCACTCCTCGGTCGCTCAGCGACGGCTGAGCCTGCGAACGCCGCGGGTCAAGCCGGGCTCCTCGTCCGGCGGCGGGACCGGGAGCTTCCCCAGCAGCACCAGAACCAAGATCGCCAACGCGAGCACGATCCAGCCGGACCAGCCGAGCAGCCCCGACGTCACGTTGTTCACCGGGCTGCCCGCAGCGCTGAACAGAACGCCGAAACCAGCGGCCGCGTTCACGAAACCGTGCGCGATCGCCGCAGGCCACACGCTGCCCGACGACAACCGCAGCCACCCCAGGAGCGCACTCAGCAAGCTGCAGAAGCAGCCCATCATGATGAAGGCGACCACCACCGGGGCGTTCGGGTAGTTGTAGCCGAGAACGAGCAGCGGAGCGTGCCACAGGGCCCACAGGACGCCCGTCACCAGGAACGCGCCCGGCTGACCCAACGGCAACAACGCCGACGTCAGGTAGCCGCGCCAGCCCACTTCTTCGCCCGCCGCGGGAATCACGTTCAACCAGCCGAGGAAGAACACCTGGGCCAATTGGATCAGCGCCAGCGACGGCGCTGACGGCGCGTTCTCGCCCACCACACCGAGCTGTTCGGACAGCCCTGAGAACCCGGTCCAATCCGCCTGGTACACGCCGAACAAGGCGCCCAGCAGCAGTGCGAGCAACATCAGCACCGGCGGACCGAGCCAGGCCAGCAGCGCACGCCCCCACCACTTCCGGAGGCCGCCCGCACCGGTGACACCCAACTCGCGCAGCGGCGCAGGCCGCGGACTGATCCACTTCGTGACCACCACCGCGGACAAGGCGGGCACGAACATCATGACCACGAGCAGCAGCGGAGCCCACTCCCAGGTCAACCCCGTCCCCGTGACCCACATCGGAAGGGTCAGCGCCCACGTCACCGCGTAGGTCAACCCGAGGAAACTCAGCACGCCACGAACATCAACCCGATCGCCCACAGGTCCCATCCTGCCAACCACCCCACGTCCCCTCCACGAGAGGAAGGGAACCTTCCTGCCACCAGTGACAGGAAGGTTCCCTTGCTCACCTGATGTCCGTGACAGCATGGGCGCCATGACGAGCTTGCTGCCTTCCACCGAACGAGCGCTGCTCAGGCGATTGGCCGTCGAGCAGAGCCAGAACCGGGTGCCGTCGCTGATCGCCGGCATCGTCCGCGACGGCGAAACGCTCTGGACGGGCAGCCGAGGCCTGGTAGCCGGGGCGGCACCCACCTCGGACACGCAGTACCGCATCGGGTCCATCACCAAATCGCTCGTCGCCGTCGCCGTACTGCGGCTCCGCGACGAGGGCTTGCTCAACCTGGAGGACAAGCTCGACCAACACGTCCCGGGCACCGCCGTCGGCGATCGCAGCATCGCCCGCCTGCTCTCGCACACCAGCGGCATGAGCGCGGAGCCCGCCGGGGACTGGTGGGAACGCACCGAAGGCGGCCCGGTCGAAGAGCTGCTCGCCGGTGTCGACCAACAGGCGATCCGGCCACGGCCCAGGCACGGGTTCCACTACTCCAACACCGGGTTCGGCGTGCTCGGCGAGCTGGTCGCCAGGCTGCGCGGTCGTTCTTGGTACGAGTCGGTCCGGCAGGAGGTCCTCGAACCGCTGGGGATGACCAGGACCACCTTCCACCCCGAGGCGCCCCACGCGCAGGGGTGGGCGGTCCATCCGTGGGCCGACGTGCTGCTGCCGGAGCCCGCCGAGGACGGTGGTGCCATGGCGCCCGCGGGCCAGCTGTGGTCGACCGTGGACGACATGCTCCGGTGGGCTCGTTTCGTCGCCGGTGAAACCGCTGACGTGCTGCACCCCGACACGGTCGCCGAGATGCGAGCTGCGGGCGCGGTCGACGACGGGGACGTCTGGCGTGCCGGGTACGGGCTCGGGCTGCAGCTGATCAGGCATCAGGGGCGGAGGCTCGCCGGGCACACCGGATCCATGCCGGGGTTCCTCGCTACCGTCATGGCCGATCCTGCTGATCGAACCGGGATCATCTTCATGGCCAACACCACGGCGGGTGTTTCCTCGGCGCTGGTGACCGACCTGCTCGACCTGCTGGAAGCGCACGAACCGCGCATCCCCGAGCCGTGGGTACCTCGAGCCGAGGTTGAGGCCGGACTGCTCGAGCTGACCGGGCAGTGGTTCTGGGGACCTTCGCCGTACGTGCTCCGGATCCTGCCCGACGGTCTGCTAGATCTGGTGCCGTGGCAGGGACGCGGCCGGGCTTCTCGCTTCCGCCGGGATCACGAAGGGCGGTGGATCGGTCTGGATGGCTATTACTCCGGTGAGGAACTCCGGATCGGCCGGTCCGCCGACGGGAACGTCAGCCATCTGGATCTGAACACGTTCATCTTCACCCGGACGCCCTACGACCCGGACGCGCCGGTGCCGGGTGGGGTGGCGGGCTGGACCAGCACTCCCTGAAGAGGATTGCGGAGATGAGGAAGGGAACCTTTCTGCCACCGGTGGCAGAAAGGTTCCCTTCCTCACACCGCACGGCGATCAAATTAGGTTAGGCTTACCTGGTTATGGGAGGTGGGATGTCCGAGCACCCGTCGATCGACGTCGTGCCCATGTCCGGAGGATCCGTCGTAGCGGTCACCTCGCCGGCCGCGCTGTCGGCCGAGCTGCCGGTCGATCAGGCGGCCACGAGCAAGATCGCCGATTGGCGCAGGTCGATCGCGGAAGTGCTCGCCGGCGAAGACGACCGGGTGCTCGCCGTGGTCGGCCCCTGCTCGCTGCACGACGCCGCGGCGACGCGGCAGTACGCGAGCCGCCTGCGCGGACTCGCAGCCGAACTCAGCGACGAGCTCTTCGTGGTGATGCGCGCCTACCTGGAAAAGCCACGCACCACGGTCGGCTGGACCGGGCTGCTCGCCGACCCTGGCTTGGACGGCAGCGCCGACATCGAGACGGGATTGCGCACCTCCCGCCGATTACTGCTCGAACTCGCCGACCTGGATCTTCCGACCGCGACCGAATGGGTCAGCCCCATCGCGCCGGACTACCTCGGTGACCTGATCAGCTACGGAGCGATCGGCGCGCGAACGGTGGAAAGCCAGGTGCACCGCCAGCTGACCAGCGCGCTGCCGATGCCGATCGGCATGAAGAACGGGACCAGCGGCTCGCTGCAGGCAGCGGTCGACGCCATCGTCGCCGCCCGGCACCCGCACAGCTTCCTCGCCTCCGGGGCGGACGGCGCCGTGACCTGGGTGCGCAGCATCGGGAACCCGGCTGCGCACATCATCCTGCGTGGCGGTGCGACCGGACCCAACTACGACGCCACGTCCGTGCGGAAAGCCGTCGGCAAACTGCGCTCGGCAGGCGTGCCACCAGCAGTGGTGGTGGACGCCAGCCACGGCAACAGCGGCAAGGACCACACCAGGCAGCCGTCGGTGGTCGCCGCGGTCGGCGACCAGATCGCAAGCGGTACGGCAGCGATCCGCGGGGTGATGGTGGAGAGCTTCCTCGTCCCTGGCAGGCAGGACATCGGGGCTGCACGCCCGCTCCGGTTCGGGCAGAGCATCACCGACGCGTGCCTCGGCTGGGACGACACCGCGGCAGTGCTGCGCGACCTCGCCGCCTCGGTGCGGGCGTCGCGGCGGACGTGCGACTCCGCGAACTGGCTGCAGCTGGCCTGAACGCCGCCGGTGCGGCCATGCTGGGACGGTGCCCGAAGATCTGCGCATCACCCCCAGGCTGACCGTGCCGGCAGCCGAGTTGTCCGAACGGTTCTCGCGTTCCTCGGGGCCCGGCGGTCAACACGTCAACACCTCCGACTCCCGCGTCGAGCTCACCTTCGACCTGGCCGGCTCCAGCCTGCCCGAACGAGAACGCCACCGGGCGCTCGCCCAGCTGGAATCCCGGCTGGTCGACGGTGCCATCACCATCGCCGCATCCGAACACCGCAGCCAGCTGCTCAACCGCACCGCAGCGCGGGAACGCCTCGCACAACTGCTCGCCGACGCCGTCGCACCCGAGCCGCCGACCCGTCGCCGCACCAAACCCACAGCCGGATCACGACGTCGGCGCATCGCCGCCAAGAAGCGCCGCGGTCAGGTCAAGCAATGGCGCCGACGCGGTGACCCCGGAGACAGCTGAAGCGCTCATCCCGCAACTCCGGCTAGCCTCGACCGCACGACGAGCAGAGAGGGTGACGCTCATGCGCACAGCTTGGGTGCTTCCTGGCGGATCGACGTTCGGAGCCGTCCAAGCAGGCCTCGCCACGGCGCTGTTCGAAGCCGGCGTCGAACCCGACCTCCTAGTAGGCACCTCGGCGGGATCGCTGAACGCCGCCTGGCTCGCCGGTGACCCTTCCGGCGGCGGAGCGGAAAGCCTGCGCGCGGTGTGGAGCTCCATGCGGCGCTCCGACATCTTCCCGATCCAACCCGCGCGCATACTCGCCGGAAAGCTCGGCATCACCAACCACCTGATGACCAGCACCGGACTGGCGCGCTGGCTGCACCGAACCCTCCCGTACCGAACCTTCGAGCAAACCGCGATCCCGCTCACCGTCACCGCGACCGACGTCGACACCGGCACCGCCGTCTACTTCGACCACGGGCCGGTGCTGCCGCCGCTCGTCGCATCCTGTTCCATCCCCGGGCTTTTTCCGCCGTTCCGTGTCAACGACCGGTGGCTGGTAGACGGTGGTGTCGCGGCGTTCATGCCGATCAGCAGGGCCGTCGAGCTCGGCGCGGAACGGGTCTTCGTACTCCCGTGCGGCGGAACCGAACCGTTCGAACACCGGCCTGGAAAACGCGGCGGCCACATCGTCACCAGTCCCTCGACGCCTACGATCCCGCCCCGGTCGGTCAGCGGGGTCAGCGGCGCCGCGCTCGGAGCGGCGATGCTCAACGCGGCACGACTCGACGTGCAGCTCAACTCCACGCGATGCGAGCTGTACATCCTGCCCGCGCCCGCCACGGTGGGACTCTCGCCCTACTCGTTCGCCCACTCCGCGGCGCTCATCGAAGCCGCCTGGGATGTCGCAGCGACCTGGTATCCGCGGGCGCGTCCGGTGCCTGCGGGGGTCGTCGACAGCTCTGGGAAGCCGGAACGAGTGGGGAAGACCGCCCTGACTCCCAACTGATCTGCTTTGGAGCAAGGGAACCTTCCTGTCATCTGTGCCAGAAAGGTTCCCTTGCTCCTGCACGGATGTCGTTCGTGAGGGATTGCAGGTAGCCCGCGCAGTTTGGGCATGCGAGATGCCCGGAGGCGTCTGTTGCCCTCCGGGTAGGCGTCCGTTTTCACCTATCGTTCGGATCAAGCTCCTTCGGCGATGGCGCGGACGAGAACGTTGGGACGTGGTCTCAGAGTCGCGGCTCGATACGCTCGTCCGATGGCGGCGAGAGCCTCGTCAGGTCTCTGCATGACGTCGACGGGCAAGATCTGCACGACTGCCACGCCGTGTGCCGCGTACCGGGTGTTCCGCCGTGTCGTAGCGGCGAAATCGGCCCGCGACGAGTGGTATGCGAACGAGTCGAATTCGACGGCGAGGCCGACGTCGTCGAACCAGGCGTCGGGCATGCCGACGTAACGCCCGTCGGGATCGAACAGCGATGTGTTCCACGAGGGATCGGGCAGGTCGGCCCTTTTGAGTAACTCGAAAGCTCGCAGCTCAGCGATGGAACGGACGTCGGCGGTCATCGCCCGGAGGATCTCCCGTGGCAACCCGGTTCCTCGCCGAGAGCCGTGTTCCATTTCCTCGTTGAGGGCCCGTGGCGAACATCCCGGCGCCCGTTGGATCGCTTCCACGAGCAATGCCTCCGTCGATCGGCGGGACTGCCAGGTGCGGGCGGCATCTATGACGGCCCGAGGCGCGGGGGCGACCGGAATGTCGTCGATGGTGATCGGTGGCGGCGGGCGCGTGGTGCGTTCGAACCTGACCAGTTCGCTGCTCTGGATCTTCTTGGTGTGCGGGATGAGGATGTGGACCGGAGCGTTCTCGTCCGGCGTTTCGAGACCGTGCATCCGTGCCGCGTGCATGCCCGTGACCATGGCGGACGGGCCGGCACGTAGTAGTGCAGCCGCTATCAGATCGTCTGCGGTGGGCGGGCCCGGCATGACCAGGACGATTCCGGGGAGCAGACGCGTCCATGGTCCGTCGGCGCGTCCCCGCCGATAGCTGGTCGATTGCGAGACGCCGAGCCTTTCCAGTTCGGCGACGTGAAACACGCGTCGCGGAGCGGAATGCGGAGCATCCTTGATGATCACTGTCGATGACATGTGATCACTATCGGTCATGTCGAGTGACGAGGGGGCTCGCGCATTCGTCGGTGTGTCGGCGGCACTCGCACCCCGCGAAGCAGAAGGAGCAAGGGAACCTTTCTGCCGCCCGTGACGGGAAGGTTCCCTTGCTCCGTAGTTGAGCGCGGCTGGGTTGAGGGCGAATCACCAGGCAACGCAAAGCTTGTTCTCAGCCTGGTGGAGCACTGTCGGCTCATGGCTGACAACGATTTCGCAGGCGCAGGGGACCGGTTCGCAGCGGACGTGCCGTCGGGAGGTGGTCGCGGCGCGACCTCGGCACCGTGGGAATCGGCTACTCCTCAAGGTCAGCAGCCGACCGGGTTCTCGAGTGAGCGGAGACCACGCCTCGGCGGTGTTTCGGCGGGCACGGTCGTCGTAGCGCTGCTCGCCGGACTCGTCGGTGGTGCTGCCGGATTCGGCGGAAGTTTGTTGCTGGGAACGTCCGGGAGCTCGGGATCGCCGGTGTTGAACCAGCACGATTCCACCGTCGGCGCGCAGGTCAGTTCGCAGAGCGGAACCGTCCAGTTCGCGGCGGAGAAGGCGTCGAAGAGCACCGTGGACATCGCGGTGTCGTCGCGTTCCGGCAGCGCGGAGGGAACGGGAGTGGTGCTGACCGCCGATGGTTACGTGTTGACGAACAACCACGTGGTGAGCAGCGGCGGAGATATTTCCGTCACCCTGCCGGATGGGAAGAAGTCGGCTGGTGAGGTCGTCGGGACGGCCCCGTCGTACGACTTGGCGGTGATCAAGCTGGCTGGTGTCGACGGGCTCACCGCAGCGGAGTTGGGCAAGTCCTCGAACCTGGCGGTCGGGCAGACCGCGGTGGCGATCGGTTCGCCGCTGGGGCTCGAAGGCACGGTCACTTCGGGCATCGTGAGTGCGCTCGACCGCACGGTGGAGGTGTCGTCGGACGACGGCCAGGCGGTCGTATACAACGGAATCCAGACGGATGCGTCGATCAACCCGGGTAATTCGGGTGGGCCGTTGGTGAATCTCGACGGGCAGGTGATCGGGATCAACTCGAGCATCCAGTCGAACACCTCGGGTGAATCCAGCGCGGGCAACATCGGGTTGGGTTTCTCGATTCCGATCGACACGGCGAGCAGGGTCGCCGGCGAGATCATCGAATCGGGGGCGGCGATGAAGCCGCAGCTCGGTGTCACGGGCACGGATGGCGAGTCCGGCAATGCCGTGATCAGCACTGTCAGCGCGGGTTCCGCGGCGGAGAAGGCGGGGCTCCGGCAGGGGGACACGATCCTGGAGGTGGACGGCAAAGCGGTCAGTGCGTTCTCGGATCTGATCGCCCAGATCGGTTCCAGCGAGCCTGGCGGGAAGGTGGTTCTCACCGTCGGCGACGCGCAGGGCGGCAATGCCCATCCGGTCGAAGTCACGTTGGGAAGCGTCCGGGACTCGGAGCCGGAGACGACCACGCAACGCCCCGGGGTGCAGAGCCCGTACCAGTGGCCGGGCGGACAGTTCCCGTACGGCCGTTGACGGAGCGAGCAAGGGAACCTTCCTGTCACCGGTGACAGGAAGGTTCCCTTGCTCTCACGGTGCGGGGTGGGTGGGGCAGTGCTTCTCCACCCCCGGCACCACCCCCTCCACCAGGTACCGCCCCGCAGCCGAGTCGAGGCAGTCGTCGCGTTGGCTGGCGAAGGCCCCGTGGGAGCGGCTGCCGTCGAGGACGACGAGGCTGGATCCGGGGAGCCGTCGTTGCATGCGCCGCGCGCCGTCGAGGGGCGTGGTCGGGTCGTGTTCGGCTTGGGTGAGCAGCACAGGTGGCATGTCGGGGTGCCCGAGCCGGGTGGGTTCGCGGGGCGGCGCCCAGTAGGCGCAGGTGGCGGCTTCGAGCCCGGTGAGGATGGGTTGGGGGTCGACGGCGCGCAGCGCGCGGATGCTGCCGATGACGTCGGCGGGCCGGGGTCGGGTGCTGTCGGCGCATTTGATGGTGCGCAGCGCGGATTCGTAGTTGTGGTCGTCGGGTTCGGCAGGGCGCAGCGCGGTGTCGTCGCCGGTGCGGACGTAGTGGCTGAGGGCTTGTGCGAAGGGTTCCCACCGTTCGGTGCGGGAGAGGGTGCGGTAGACGACGCGGTCGAATTCGTCGGGGCCGAAGGTGTCGTGGGGGAGTGCGGCGCGGGTGTCGAGGTAGTGCTGCCGGACGGTGCGCCGGTCGTGGCCGAGTCCGAGCCCGGGCCGGGCGGCGATCCAGTCGAAGAGCGCGTCGCGTTGTTCGATCATGGCGAGGGCTTGGCGGGTGTCGAAGTCGTGCCAGTCGTCGGGGCTGACGACGCTGTCGAGCACCATGCGGCCGACGTGCCGGGGGTGGTGGGCGGCGTAGGCGGCGCCGAGGTAGGTGCCGTAGGAGACGCCGAGGTAGTTGAGCCGCGGTTCGCGCAGTGCGAGCCGGATCCGTTCCATGTCGTGCGCGGTGTTGGTGGTGTTGATGTGGCCGAGCGCGGCCCCGATGCCGCGCGCGCAATCGTCGGCGATGGCGCGGAGTCCGCGCAGGTGGGCGCGCTCCTGTTCGGGATCGGTGGGCACCGGATCGGGCCGGGGGTGCTGGTAGAGCCCGCCGGCGGGTCCGCAGTCGACGGGGGCGCTGCGGCCGGTGCCGCGCGGGTCGAAGCCGATGATGTCGTAGCTGCGTTGGACGGCGGTGGGGAGTTTGGCGCGTTTGCTCTCGGCGTAGTCGGTGCCGGTGCCGCCGGGTCCGCCGGGGTTGACGAGGAGTGCGCCGCGTCGTTCTTCGGGTGTGCCGCTGGCGGGGATGCGGGTGAGGGCGAGGGTGATGCTCGGCCCGTCGGGGGCGGCGTGGTCGAGCGGGACCCGCAAGTGTCCGCATTGGACTGATGGATCGTCGGTGATTCCGTCCGGGCAGGTGCCGAATCCGGGGTCGGGCGCCGCCATGGCGGCGGGGGCGGGCGCGAGTGCGGCGAGCAGCAGGGTGAGCAGCGGGATGGTGCCGCCGCGACGCGAGATGAACACGCTGAGTGACTCCAGTGCTACCTGAATGGGGTTTGCGAAGGAGTATTGAACATGATTATCGTTACCGTCCGCTAGTGGTAAACCATGCGGAGGAGTCGGAGTGGGTCACCTGCTGATGGTGGAAAGCTGGGTCGGGGCGATGAGCACCCTGCTGCCCAGAGGTATCCGGGACGGAGGCCACCGCTTCAGCTTCCTCACCCGGGACGTGCACCACTACCTGCGTGCCTGGAACCGGCCGGGCGCCCACCCGCTGCTCGGCGCGCAGAACGTGCTCACCGCCGAGACCAACGACGTGCCGTCCCTCGTGGAGCACGTGGCGAAATTGCAGCCCGCGCTCCGGTTCGACGGCGTGCTCACCTCCTGCGACTACTACCTGGGCGCGGTCGCGCACCTCGCGCGGCACCTCGGCCTGCCGGGATCTCCGCCGGAAGCGGTGGAGCTGGCCTGCAACAAGGACCGGACCCGGCTGGCGTTGCGCGAAGCGGGAGTTCCCGGGCCCGCGTTCGCGCTCGCCGACAGCGCGTCCGGGCTGCGCGAAACGGCCGTCGCCCTCGGCTTCCCGCTCGTGGTCAAACCGGTCGACCTGTGCGCGGGCATGTTCGTGCGCAAGGTGTCCGACGAAGCCGAACTCGCCGAGGCCGTTCGTGACCTGGAGGGCTTCCCGGTGAACGCCCGCGGCCAGCGCCGCAGCCCCACCGTGCTGCTGGAGGAACTGCTCACCGGGCCGGAAGTGAGCGTCGAAGCCGTCACCTCCCACGGACGAACGACCGTCATCGGCGTGACCGACAAGAGCGTCGGCGGCGCACCCTGGTTCGTCGAGACCGGGCACATGTTCCCCGCCGCCCTCGACGCCGCCACCGAACGAGCCGCCACCTCGATCGCCGTCGACGCCATCGCCGCGCTCGGCCTCGACAACACGGCCACCCACACCGAGCTCAAGCTCACCCCCGACGGGCCGCGCATCGTCGAGGTCAACCCGCGTCCCGCGGGCAACCAGATCACCGAGCTGATCCGCCGCGTCACCGGCATCGACCTGCCCGCGGTGCACGCCCGGCTCGCCGCCGGCGAACAGCCCGACCTGGCGCCGCACGCCACCGGTGCGGGCAGCGCGGCCATCTCGTTCCTGCTGCCGCCGCGCACCGGCCCGATCCGGCACATCGCCGGAGCCGAGCGGCTCGCCGGGACCGAGGGCGTCGTCGACAGCGTCGTCAAGGAACCCGGGCACGTGGCAGGCGCGGCGACCAGCAACAACAACTACCTCGGCCACGTGATGGCCACCGACCCGGCACCCGGGGCCGCGCGGGCTCGCGCCGAGGCGGCCGTCGGCTCCCTGGAAGTCGTCTACGCCGAGGATCTGGTCACCACATGAAGGACGCCTTCCTGTCACTGGACGGGTTCGCGGCGGCCGTGGGCGAGGGGTTCGCGGGCGACGAGGTCGGCGAAGCGGAGGTGAGCGTCGGCTTCCTCACCCAGCAAGGCGTCCGCCATTCCGGGCGTGGCCGCTCCTACCGGAACCACGTGCTGAGCCTCCGCGTCGAGGACGCCGTCGGCTCCTGCGCGGTGGAACCCGGGGAACTCACCGACGAGCAGGTCGTGGACTGTGTCGGCGCCCCCGTCGGGCGGCTGCTGCGGCACCCGCTTCCCGCGGTGCGCACCGCGGCGCTGGACGCCTACCTGATGTGGCGGTTCCCGCACCACGAGCACGCCGAGCAGGTCGCGCTGGAGCGCGGGAACTCGCTGCGGAAGTCCTTGCAGCGCGCCGAACTCGTCGTGGACCTGCTGCCGGACCAGGTGAACCGGGTGCTCGTGGTCGGGGTGGTGAACTCGCTGCTGCACCGGCTCCGGCACCGCGACCTCGACTACGTCCCCTGCGACCGCAAGGGCGGCAGCACCGAATGGGACGAGCCCATCGTCGGCGACGCCATGGCCGCCGTCGGTGGCTGCGATGCCGTGCTCGCCACCGGGATGCTCGCGGCGGGCGACACGTTCGCGCCGCTGCTGGAACACGTGCGCGCCACCGGAAAGCCGCTGGTCATGTTCGCCCAGACCGCGAGCGCGATCCTGCCGTGGTTCATCGGATCCGGCGTCACCGCCGTCTCCGCCGAGCCCTACCCGTTCTTCTGGCTCGACGGCGGCCCCGGCTCGATCTACCGCCACCGCGCCCCGATCACCCCGACCGGGAAGGACCCCCGTTGATCGACGTGAGCACGAGCCCGGCCCGCACCCCCAACCCGGACCTGCTGGAGCTGATGCGCGACACCCCGGTCAGCAGGGTCAGCACCCCGCTGCCGGACCACCACCCCGGATTCTGGGCGAAGCTCGAATGCCTCGGCGCGGGCGGTATGAAGGCGCGCGCCGCCATGTCCATGCTGCGCGGGGCCCGTGCCCGCGGGGAACTCCGGCCCGGCGCGCCCGTCGTCGAATCCACCAGCGGCACCCTCGGTGTCGGACTCGCCTTCGCCGGCCAAGCCCTCGGCCACCCCGTGGTGCTGGTCGTCGACCGGGAACTGGAACGCAGCATGCGGTCGTTGCTGCGCGCCCACGGCGTCCGCACCGAGGTCGTCGACCACCCGCACCCCGTCGGCGGCTGGCAGCAGGCCCGGCTGGACCGGGTGCACGAGCTGTGCGCGGAACTGCCCGGCTCCTACTGGCCCGACCAGTACAACAACCCGGACAACCCGGCGGGGTACGAGCGGCTCGCCGAAGAGCTCGTCGCCCAGCTCGGCACCGCCGACACCCTCGTGTGCAGCGTCGGGTCCGGTGGGCACAGCGCAGGCGTCATCCGCACGCTGCGCAGGCACTGGCCGCGGCTGCGGCTGATCGGCGTGGACACCGTCGGATCCACGATCTTCGGGCAGCCCGCGCGGCGGCGGCTCATGCGGGGACTCGGCAGCAGCATCTTCCCCCGCAACGTCGCCTACCCCGAATTCCACGAAGTGCACTGGATCGGCCCGGCCGAGGCCGTCGATGCCTGCCGCAGGCTCGCCGCCCACTCCTTCGTCAGCGGGGGCTGGAGCACCGGTGCGGTCGCGCTCGTCGCCGCGTGGGCCGCGCGGCGCGACCCCGGTTCCCGCGTCGCCACCGTCTTCCCCGACGGTCCGCACCGCTACCTCGACACGATCTTCGACGACGAGTTCTGCCAGGAGCACGGCCTGCTCGGCGGACGACCCGCGACGCGTCCCGTCGAGATCGCCGACCCGGCCGCGGTCGAAGTGCACGGCTGGGCCCGCTGCCGCGCGGTCCGCGACCCCGCCGGATCGGTGGAGGTGCCCGCGTGAAGCTCAGCGCACGCACCGGAACCCTGCGGCTGCGCGAGCCGTTCCGGATCTCCCGCTCCGTCATGCACGAACGGGACGCGGTGTGGATCGACCTCGAACACGGCGGCCGCACCGGGCACGGCGAAGCCGTCACCAGCGTCTACTACGACCTCGACGTGCCGCGGATCCTCGACCGGCTCGACGCGCTGCGCCCGCACGTCGAGAGCTGCACCGGACCCGACGAGCTCCTCGCCGGCATCGACGACTGGCCGGACGTCGAACCGGGAGTGCGCTGCGCCGTCGACGCCGCCGCCCACGACCTCGCCGCGCAGCACAGCGGCCGGACCGTGCAGGACCTCATCGGCGCACCACCCGTCGGCGGGCCCGCGACCGCCCGCACCATCGGCATCACCGGCACCGAGCACGCCGCGCGCACCGCGGCCGAGCTCACCGCCCGCGGATTCCGCGTCCTCAAGGTGAAGCTCGGCGACGGCCCCGACGAACAGGACCGGGTCGCCGCCGTCCGCGCCGCCGCCCCCGACGCGCAACTGCTGCTCGACCCCAACGGTGCGTGGGAACCCGAGCAGGCGCTGCGCCTGCTCGACGCCCTCGCCGTGCACGACATCGCGGCTGTCGAACAACCCATCCCGCCCGGCGACCCCGTCGAACTCGGCCGCGTCGCCCGGCACAGCCCCATTCCGGTGATCGCCGACGAGGACGCGCAGACCCTCGCCGACGTCCGGGCGCTCGGCTCGACCGTGCACGGGATCAACGTGAAACTCGCCAAGTGCGGCGGGATCCGCGCCGCCGTCGAGATCATCGACGCCGCGCGGTCCGCCGGGGCCGACGTGATGCTCGGATGCCTCGTCGCCAGTTCCCTCGGCATCGCACCCGCCGTGCACCTCGCCGGACACGCCCGCTGGATCGACCTCGACGGGCACCTGCTGCTCGCCGACGACCCGTGGGACGGCATCGGCGGCACCGGCGGGACGCTGCACATCACCCGCGAGCCCGGGCTCGGCGTGCGGCCGAAGGTGGCGGCATGACCACCTGGCGGCTCATCCGGAGCTTCCCGCTCGCGGTGCAGGTGCTGCTGGTCAACCAGCTCGGCGTCAACATCGGCTTCTACCTGCTCATCCCGTACCTCGCCGGCTACCTCGGGCACGACCTCGGCATGTCCGCGGCGCTCGTCGGCGTGGTGCTCGGGGTGCGCAACCTCAGCCAGCAAGGGCTGTTCCTCATCGGCGGCAGCGCCGCCGACCGGCTCGGGGCGCGTCGCGTCATCATCGCCGGCTGCGCGCTGCGCACCGTCGGGTTCGGGTTGTTCGCGCTCGGCAGTTCGCTGCCCGTGCTGCTCGCCGCCTCCGTCCTCAGCGGACTCGCCGGGGCGCTGTTCAACCCCGCGGTGCGCGCCTACCTCGCGCGCGAAGCGGGGGAGCGGCGAGCCGAAGCGTTCTCGCTGTTCAACGTGTTCGCCAACACCGGGGCGCTGATCGGGCCGCTGCTCGGCAGCGCACTCGTCCTCATCGGGTTCACCACGTCCGCGCTCGTCGCCGCGCTCGTGTTCGCACTGCTCACCGCCGCCCAGATCGCCGTGCTGCCGCGCCGGGACGTGCCGCCCTCGCGCGGCACCGTGCTCGGCGACT
The DNA here is from genome assembly GCF_020176785.1 of Saccharopolyspora sp. 6V. Taxonomy (NCBI): domain Bacteria; kingdom Bacillati; phylum Actinomycetota; class Actinomycetes; order Pseudonocardiales; family Pseudonocardiaceae; genus Saccharopolyspora; species Saccharopolyspora sp. 6V. The sequence continues at coordinate 22,151 of NZ_JAIUKB010000008.1, forward strand.
GGCGCGGCGTGCTCGGTGACAAGCGGTTCCTCCTGTTCACCCTCGCGCTGACCGGGATGTTCGCGCTGCAGAACCAGCTGTACCTGGTGCTGCCGATGGAAGCGGCCCGGCTCACCGGATCCAGCGGCACCGTCGCCGCCGTGTTCATCGTGTCCACAGTGGCCGGTCTGCTGCTGCAGGTGCGGATCACCCGGTACTTCCAGCGCACGTGGTCCCGGGGGAGCACCATCGCCGCAGGTATGGCGCTGATGGGGATCGCCTTCCTCGCCACCCTCGTCGCCGGCTTCGCGCTGCCCACCGCGACCTCCGTGCCCGACCCGGTCGGCGTGCTGCTGCGGCTCGGCCCCGTGCTGCTGGCCACCCTCGTGCTCACCACCGGGCTGATGCTGGCGCAACCCTTCGTCAACGACCTCATTCCCTCGTTCGGGCCGAATTCGCTGTCCGGCACCTACTTCGGGGTCTTCTACCTGGCCTCCGGGGTGACCGCCGCGGCGGGCAACGCCGCCATCGGGTGGATCAGCGACCTCGCCGGGACCACCGCGCCGTGGGCGCCGTCCGCGCTGTGCCTCGCGCTCGGACTGGTCTCCGCCGCCGCGGTCGCCCTGCTGCAGCGCCGTGGACTCGTCGGCCCGGAACCCGCCCCGCGACCAGGAGAGATCGCATGCGCGTCGACGCCAACTTCCTGACCGACAACCCCCGGCTGTACGAAGCGCAGTTCCCCGACCCCGAGCACCTCGCCGCACGATTCGTGCTCGACGTCCTCGCCCGCCGTGGCATCGGACACGGCGCACTGCTCGACATCGGGTGCGGCACGGGGCGCGACGCCGCGCACTGGGCCCGGAGCGGTTTTCACGTCACCGGGATCGACAATTCGCCGCGCATGATCGAACACGCCCGGGCGCGCTGCCCCGACGGCACCTTCCACCAGCGCGACATGCGCGAATTCCAGCTGGATCGCACGTTCGACGCGATCACTTGCCTGGACAGCGCATTCCTCTACTGCCACACCAACGACGAACTCGATTCCTTCCTCGGGCGGTGCCGGGACCATCTCCGTCCCGGCGGGGTGCTCGTCGCCGAAATGCGCAACGGTGCATTCTTCCTCGGGAGCACCGAACTGCTCGACGGAATTCGCGAGCGGACCGTCGAGTGGGAAGGCGTGCCGTACCGGTCGCGGACCCGGCTGTGGATCGACCACGCCGAACAGCTGCTGCGCCGAGAACGGGTGTGGGACTGGCCCGGGTGCGAGCGGGAACTCACCCAACGCTCCGCCTGGCGGCTGCTCTTCCCGCAAGAACTGCGTCGCATCCTGCACCAAGCGGGGTTCGAAGTGCTCGACCTCTTCGACCACCCCGGCCCGCGCACGGAACCGCCCTGGCACGCCGACGCGGCCCTCGGCACGTCGCTCGCGGGGGATCGGTTGCACCTGGTGGCCCGCCGCCCCACCTGACCAGCGGGTGCGGGGGGAGGGGCCCACACGCGCCCGGGGGGAGGGGGGGTTGCCGGGGCGCGGCCGGGGGGTAGATAGGTGGGGTGGGGTTGTTTTAAATTTTTTTTGT
>NZ_JAIUKB010000009.1:0-9113 GCF_020176785.1 Saccharopolyspora sp. 6V
GGCGTGGTGTCGGTCCCGGTGGGGGGCGCCCCCCCCCTCTCCGTGGGCTTGTGCGTCTTCTTCCTCATGTTCCTGCTTGTTCATTGTCGTCCCCCCCCCCCCGCGACGTGAGGAAGATCGCTTGCTTGGAGTTCTTGAAAAGTATTATCGTTTTCTTTTGGTGTTGCGGTGGGCTGCGCCGGCGTTGCAGGTGATGGGACGGAATGGAGAACCGCGCATGGAGTCCGACGGATCGGCTGCTGGCTCTTCCACCGGCGGGGCGGTGACCAGGCGGGGTTTCCTGGGACTCACCGCAGCGGCCGCATTCGTGGGAATGTCGGGTTGCGCGGCGGGTGGCTCCGGTTCGACCGCGGGCCCGCCGAAGCCGGGCGGCCGGTTGCGGGCGGTGTTCCCCGGCGGCGGAGCCGACGAGGTGCTGGACCCGCACGCCACGAACCTCTACGCCGAGGTGGCCCGCGCCAAGGCGCTGTTCGACAAGCTCGCCGACTACGGCTCCGACATGTCCCCGCAACCCCGGCTGGCCGAGCGGTGGGAGTCGAGTCCGGACCTGCGGACGTGGCGGGTACCGCTGCGCGAGGCCACGTTCCACGACGGACGGCCGGTGCGCGCCGCTGACGTGCTGGCGAGCTACGCGCGCATCCTGCGTCCGGACAGCACTCGACGGGCTAAGGCGAGTCTCTCCGTGATCGACCTGCAGGGCAGCCGCGCGATCGACTACCGCACCGTTGAGTTCCGGTTGAAGCGGCCGTACGCCGAGTTCCCGAACGCGCTCGCCACCTTGGGCGCCTACATCGTTCCGGAGGACGCGGAGAACTTCGAGCGCCCCGTTGGTTCGGGCCCGTTCCGGTTCACCTCGTTCGAACCGGGGCGTAGCTTCCTCGTCGCCCGCAATCCGAACTACTGGGAGGGCGCGCCGCTGCTCGACGAGCTCGAAATTCTGGTGAGCAACGACGAAGCGGCCCGGGTGAACGCGCTGCTGGGTGATCAAGCGGACTACGCGCACGACCTGACCGCCACCACCGCCCGCAGCCACGAGGCGGCGGGACAGATCAACATCCACCGGTTACCGCTGAGCAATTTCCACTCGCTGGCGATGAAGGTGGACCGGCCCCCGTTCGATCGACTGGAGGTCCGGCAGGCGTTCTTCCACTTGGTCGACCGCGAAGAACTGGTCCGTTCGGTGCTGCAGGGCTCGGGAGAGGTGGCCAATGACCTGTTCGGCAAGAACTACCAGTACTACGACGCTGAGCTCCCGCAGCGGCGGCAGGACCTGGCGAAGGCGAAAGAGCTGCTGCGCCGTGCGGGCGCGGAGAACCTGCGGGTCGAGCTGCTCACCTCCGAAGCCTCTCCCGGCTTGCGGGAAGCGGCGCTGGCGTTCGCCGACCAGGCGAAGCTCGCGGGCGTCACGATCGACGTGACCTTGGGGAACAAGGACACCTACTGGTCGGACATCGGCGAGCAGGGGTCCATCGTCAGCTACCGGTCCGGTGCGATGCCGATCGAATCGCACCTCTCGCAGCGGCTGCTGTCGAGCTCGACGACGAACAACACCAAGTGGCAGCGTCCCGAGTTCGACGCGCTCTACCAGCAGGCACAGTCCACTTCGGACGAGAACGCGCGCGCCGGGCTCTACCGGGAGATGCAGCGCACGCTCTTCGAGGAGGGCGGCTTCCTGTGGTGGGGCGTGTCGGATTGGATCGTGGCGTCGGCGAGCAGGGTCGGCGGCATCGATGACGGTGCCCCCGCGAACACCCTGGATTGGGCGCGTTTCGACAAGGTGTGGCTGGGGTGAGCATTCCGGGCTACATCGCCCGGCGAGTGCTGCTGGGGTTCGTGCAGGTCCTCCTGGTCATGGTCGTCGTGTTCTTCTTGATCGAGGCATTGCCCGGTGACGCGGCCGTCACCATCGCCGGGGACGATCCGGACCCGGCGGTCATCGCGTTGCTGCGGGAGCAGCTCGGGTTGAACGCGCCGGTGTGGGAACGCCTCGGTGGCTGGATGCTCGCGGCGTCGCAAGGAGATTTCGGCCGGTCCTTGGTGGGTCCGCGTTCGGTGCTGGACATCATCGGCTCTTCCGTGGGCCCCACCTTGTTGCTGGCGGCGCTCACCTTGGCGTTGATCGTGCCGGTGTCACTCGGACTCGGCGTGCTGGCGGCGAACCGGGAAGGCCGGCTCACCGATCGCCTCATCACCTCCACCACGCTCGGTCTGTACTCGGTTCCGGAATTCGCCATGGGGATCCTGCTGGTCACCGTGTTCGCCGTTCAGCTCGGCTGGTTGCCGCCGACCGCCGTGGGCGGCGGCGGGCTGCTGAGCCGCCCGGCGGTTTTGGTGCTGCCGGTGCTGGTGCTGCTGTTGCGCCCGATCTGCTCGCTAAGCAGGCTGGTCCGCGCCGGCATGATCGACGCGTTGCGGTCCGGGTACGTCCGGCAGGCGCGCCGAGCCGGGCTCTCGCCGCTGCGGGTGCAGTTCGCGCACGCGCTGCCGAACGCGGTCGTGCCCGCGGTGCAGCAACTCGCCCGCACGACGGACTGGCTCATCGGCGGCGTCATCGTCGTGGAGGCGATCTTCGTGATCCCAGGGCTGGGCACCACGTTGATCGATGCCGTGTCCGCGCGCGACCTGCCGGTGGTGCAAGGGTTGTCCTTGGTGCTGGCCGTCGTGACGGTCCTGGTGAACCTGGTGGCGGACATCGTCGCCCGGATCCTGGCTCCCGCCGCGGAGGACGACCGATGAGAAGCCTGCTCAGGCCCGGGGTGCTGGTTCCCGGCATCCTGATCGCCGTGCCGCTGCTGCTGGCCGTGTTCGGCCCGCTGTTCGCTTCGGGGGCGGTGGCAAAGGACGTTGCGTTCAGCAGCGGCGCCGGCCACCTGTTCGGCACCGACTTCGTCGGCCGGGACGTGTGGAACGAAGTCCTGCTCGGCGGTCGCTCGGTGGTGCTGGTCGCCGTGGCCGCCACGGTGTGCACGTACGCCGTGGCCGTGCCGATCGGCGTGGCGGTCGGGATGAACCGGGCCAGGTTCGTCGACGAGGTGGTGATGCGGCCGCTGGACGTCCTGCTCGCCATCCCTTCGATGCTCCTGCTGCTGTTGCTGGCTTCCGCCGCACCGAACGTCGGCTGGGTGCTGGTCGCGATCGTCACCGTCATCAACCTTCCGGACGTCATCAGGATTTCCAGGGCTTCGACGCTCTCGCTCTCCGCACGTCCGGCCGTGGAGGCCATGCGCATGCAGGGGGAGAGCCGCGTTCGCATCGGACTCGGCTACGTGGTGCGCGCGATGGCGCGCACGCTGGCCGCGGACTCGGGCACCAGGTTCACCGGAGCGATCTACCTCGTCGCCTCGGCGAGCTTCCTGGGTGTGGGGGTGTCTCCGCAGGCCAGCGATTGGGCGGCCATGGTGGACCGCAACCGCACGGGCTTGTTCCTGCAGCCGTGGGCTGTCGTGCTGCCCGCGTTGCTGATCGTGGCATTGTCGGTGGGTGTGAACTTGGCTTTCGACCAGCTGCTGCGCAGGAAACGGCGAGAGGTGCGCGCGTGAACGTCGTCGAGGTCGGCGGGCTGAACGTCTCGCTCGATTCCCGGCCCCTGGTGTCCGATGTCTCGTTCGCGATGGCAGCGGGTGAGGTGACCGCGCTCGTCGGTGAATCCGGCAGCGGCAAGACCACGACCGGGCTCGCCCTGCTCGGTGAACACCCGACCTGGGCGCGCGTCGACGGTGAGGTCACCGTGGCCGGGCACCCGGTCGGCCCGGGTCGGCCGCCGGCGGCGGGGCACCTCGGGTACATCCCGCAGCACCCCGCGGCCGCGTTGAACCCGGTGCGGCGGGTCGGTTCGGTCTTGCGGGAGATCGCTCGCCGCCACCTGGGGCCGGTCGCGCGCTCCGAGCGCAAGGAACTGGTGCGGGCCCGGGTCACCACTGCGCTGCGCCGGGCACAGCTCCCCGACGGGCAGGCGCTGCTCGACCGCTACCCGCACCAGCTCTCCGGGGGACAGCAGCAGCGGATCGTGCTGGCCCAAGCGCTGGTCTGCGATCCGGCCGTGGTGATCGCGGACGAACCGACGACCGGGCAGGACGCGTTGACCCGCGCCCAGATCGTCGAAGAGCTGCGCGGTCTCGCGGACCAGGGCATCGCTGTGCTGCTGCTCACCCACGACCTCGACGTGGTGCGGCAGTTGGCGCACCGGGTGCTGGTCATGCGTGGCGGAGCCGTCGTCGAATCGGGCCCGGCCGCGGCGGTGCTCGGCTCCCCGGAGCACGACTACACGCGGCTGCTCGTCGAATCCCAGCCCGACACCAGAGCGCCACTGGCAGCTGCCGAGGACGACCGCGAACCGCCGGTTCTCGCCGCGAACGACCTGGTCGCCGGTCACCGGGGCCGGGGCAGGAAGGTCGAGACGCTGCACGGGATGTCGCTGGACATCGGCCGGGGCAGGCGGATCGCCGTGGTCGGCCGCTCCGGCAGCGGCAAGACGACGCTGGCCCGGTGCCTCGCCGGACTGCACCCGCCGCGGCGAGGGACGATCGTGCTCGACGGGATGCCGCTGGCCGCGCGCCTGAGCGGGCGCAGCAGGGAGCAGCTGGCCGACGTCCAGTACGTCTTCCAGGACGCGCGCGCTTCGTTCAACGAGTTCGCGCCCGTGCTCGACCAGGTAGCGCGGACCGCCGAACGGCTCCGCGGGGTCGACCGGCAGCAGGCGCGGCGACGGGCGGCGGAGTGGTTCGAACGCGTCGGCCTCGACGCGGAGATCACCGCACGGCGGCCCGATTCCCTCTCCGGGGGTGAGTTGCAACGCGCCGCCCTGGTGCGCGCACTGCTCGCCGAACCGCGGGTGCTGATCTGCGACGAGATCACCTCCGGGCTCGACACCGTCACCCAGGCCGAGCTGCTCGTCCTGCTCAAGGAGCTGCAGCGGACCGCGGAGTGCGCCTTGGTGCTGATCACCCATGACCTCGGGGTCGTGGCCGATCTCGCCGAGCACGTCGTGATCGTCGACGGTGGGTGCATCGTCGAACAGGGTGCTGCTTCGGAAGTGCTGCGTGCGCCACGACATCCGATGACGAGCGCGCTGGTCGAGGCCGCGACGAGCCGGATCAGCCAGGCCTAGGCCGGGAAGTTCGCGGTGTCGCCGAGCGGGGAGGTGCTTGGAGGGGGACATGCCTCCATGCTTCCCCGTCGAACGCGCGTTCGCATCGCTCGAGCGGGTAGGAACAGGGCCACACGATCTCGCAGCCGAGATTACCCGGCGTAATCGACGTCCGGGAACGCGAAGGCGGCTTCCCCTGGGCAGGCGGAGGACCGGCCCGGGATCGGGATCTCGAAGTGGACGCTCGGGCTGTACCGGGAGTCCTCCCGGGCGTCGTAGATCTCCGTCGCGGCGCTGCGCCAGAACGGCGCCGCGCCCTCGATCGCCGGATTCGTGTGCAGGTAGATCGTCGAATATTCGGGCGTGTCGGCGACGAAGTCGCACGCCATCGACACCAGCGCGCTCGCCAGGCCGTTGCGGCGGTGCTGCCGGTCCACGTACACCCGGAACAGCTGCGCGGTGCTGCCGTCCCCGTACCGGGCCGCGAGCCACTCGGGGTGCGGGGGGCAGCGCGGGCCGCCGGAGCGGATCGCCGTGGTCGCGGCGACCTCGCCGTCGCGCACCGCGACGAACAGCGCGTGCCGCGGGTTCTTCAGGTACGCGCCCTCGATGTCCACGACGTCGGAGTGCCACCGGGCGTGGTAGCCGTGGCCGAACTCCTTGTAGAACGTGTCGAGCATGACCCGGCGCGCGCCTTCGACGTCCTCCGGGCGGGCGCGGCGCACCGCGTACTCGCCGATCCGGTGCTCTTCCTGGTGATCCATGTGCTCTCCATCGGGCTCTCGCGCCTGAGTCGCGAGCGAACGCGACTCCCGGTGCGCCGCGGCCACAATACAATGACTCTCATTTTCAATAAGTCCGGGGTGTGGCGCACAGGCCGCAATGATCATCGAATGAAGGGAACCTTCCTGCCACCGGTGGCAGGAAGGTTCCCTTCATCGCACCGGCCCGTCGGAGTGCGGGGGCGGTGGGCGAGCTGCAGGCTTCGCCCATGGTGTGTCTGGTGACGGGAGCGAGCGGGTACGTCGGCGGCAGGTTGGTCCCCCGGCTGCTCGAGGACGGGCGGCAGGTCCGCTGCCTGGTCCGGAATCCGGAGAAGCTGCGCGACGTGCCCTGGCGGGACCAGGTGGAGGTGGTCCGCGGCGACCTGCTGCGCGAGGGGGACGTGACGGCCGCCTGCGACGGTGTCGAGGTCGTCTACTACCTGGTGCACGCGATGGCCGAGTCGGGTTTCGCGGCCCGGGACCGGCGTGCGGCGCTGCTGATGGGGCAGGCGGCGCGGGAGACGTCGGTTCAGCGGATCGTGTACCTGGGCGGGGTGCATCCTGCGGGGGAGCAGTTGTCCGAGCACATGGCTTCGCGAGCGGAGGTCGGCGAGGTCCTGCTGCGCAGCGGGGTTCCGACGGTGGTCCTGCAAGCCGCGGTGATCATCGGTTCGGGTTCGGCGAGCTTCGAGATGCTGCGACACCTGACCGAGCGGCTCCCGGTGATGGTGACCCCCCGCTGGGTGGCCAATCGGGTGCAGCCGATCGCGGTGCGTGACGTCGTGCACTACCTGGTCGAGGTGTCCCGGCTGCCGAGTTCGATCAACCGGACGTTCGACGTGGGCGGCCCGGACGTGCTGACCTACGGCGAGATGATGCGCCGCTACGCGGTCGTGGCAGACCTGCCGCCGCGGCGGATGCTGTCGGTGGGCGTCCTGACGCCGTGGCTGAGCGCCCAGTGGATCAACGTGGTGACGCCGGTGCCGAAGAGCGTCGGGCGGCCGCTGATCGAATCGCTGATCCACGAGGCGGTCTGCTCCGAGGACGACATCGACGAACTGGTGCCGCGGCCGGCGGGCGGCCTTACCGGCTACGACCGCTCGGTGCAGCTGGCGTTGCGCAAGGTCCGGAACGCCGAGGTGGAGACCCGCTGGTCGGATGCGGCGCCGTCGGACGCCCCCTCGGACCCGTTGCCCTCGGACCCGGCCTGGTCCGGCGGGACCGTGTACGCGGACGTCCGCGAAGGCAGTAGCCAGGTGGCTCCGGAACGGCTGTGGCGCGTGGTCGAAGGCGTGGGTGGGGAGCACGGCTGGTACTCCTCGTCGCTGCTGTGGGCGGTGCGCGGTGCCCTGGACAAGCTCTCCGGCGGAGTCGGTTTGCGGCGCGGGCGCCGGGACGCGCAGCGGTTGCGGGTCGGCGAGGCGCTCGATTGGTGGCGGGTGGAAGAGCTGGTGGAGGGCAGGTTGCTGCGGCTGCGCGCGGAGATGCGGTTGCCGGGGCGGGCGTGGCTGGAGTTCACCGTGGAGCCGGACGGCACGGGTGGTTCGCACTACCGCCAGCGTGCGGTGTTCGTCCCGCGCGGATTGGCCGGTCACCTCTACTGGTGGCTCGTGGCGCCGTTCCACGGCGTGGTCTTCGGCGGGATGGTGCGCAACGTGCTCCGCGTCGCGGCCGAGAAGTAAGACCCGGCAGGCAATTTCGCTTCAGCGCGCGAAAAAGGACGAGCATCGACTGCTCGTCCTTTTGTCGGGCGCCCTCGGCAGGACTCGAACCTGCGACACCTGCCTCCGGAGGGCAGTGCTCTATCCGCTGAGCTACGAGGGCTTGCTGTTGTTGACGTAGGTCAGCTTAGCGCACGCTCCGGCGCGAACCGGAAGGGGGTGAAGGTTCGCGGGCGTGCGGTCGCGTCCAGTGGGTGGACCCTCCATTGCATTCATGCGCATCTCGCTATATATCATGGTGGCGGTAGGCGAAGGGGAGGTTCGTGATGGGCCACGGGCACGGCCACGGGCACGGGACTGCATCGCCCGCGAGCGCTTCCGGGCGGTACTCGCGGCGCCTGGCGATGGCGTTCGGGGTGTTGCTGGCGTTCTTCGTGCTGGAAGCGGTCGTCGGGTACCTGACGTCCTCGCTCGCCCTACTCTCGGACGCCGGGCACATGTTGACCGACGTGCTGGGCGTGGGGATGGCGCTCGCCGCGATCACCGCCGCGCGCCGCCCGGCCTCGGCGAAGCGGACCTTCGGCTGGTACCGCATCGAAGTGCTCGCCGCCCTCGCCAACGCGGTGCTGCTGTTCGCGGTCGCCGGCTACATCCTCGTCGAGGCCGTCGGGCGCTTCCAGGATCCGCCGGAGGTCGCCGGGCTGCCCATGATGATCACGGCGGCGGCTGGACTCGCCGCGAACGTGGTCGCGTTCCTGCTGCTGCGCGAAGGCGCGGGGGAGAGCATCAACCTGCGCGGTGCCTACCTGGAAGTGCTCGCCGACACCATCGGCTCGGTCGGCGTGCTGCTCGGCGGCGCGCTCGCCTGGGCCTTCGGCTGGTACCTGGTCGACCCCATCGTCGCCGTCGCCGTCGGGCTGTTCGTGCTGCCCCGCACCTGGAAGCTCGCCGGGCAGGCGCTGCGGATCCTGGTGCAGCAGGCGCCCGAAGGCGTCGACGTGCACGCGATGCACCGCGACCTCGCCGCGCTGCCGGCGGTGAAGGAGGTGCACGACCTGCACGTGTGGACGTTGACCTCCGGCATGGAGGTCGCCTCGGCGCACCTCACGATTCCGGCCGGGGCCGACCACGGGGACGTCCTGACCGCCGCGCAACGGCTGCTCGCCGAGCAGTACCGGATCGAACACGCCACCTTGCAGGTCGAGCCGACCGAGTGTGCCCGGCGGTGCCAAGCGCTCACCTGGTGATCGGCTGACGGCAGGTTCTTGCGCCCGGACCACGGTCCAGGCGGGCGCCGGAGGTGATCGGAAGGTTCCCTTCACCGCACCGGTGACAGGAAGGTTCCCTTCCACGCCGGGGCGCACAGCTGAGCTCGGAGTCGGGTCCCGGAGTTCGACTGACCGGAAGGTTCCCTTCCTCGCACCACCGACGTGGCCCGTGGAACGGCGTGACAGGAAGGTTCCCTTCCTCGCACCAGGTGAAAACGAACCGGGCCCCCCCCCCCGCGCGGGGGGGGGGGGGGGGGGGGGGGGGTGGGGGGGCGGTTTGGTGGTAGGGGCCGGGGGGGGGGTTTGCGGGCGGGGGAAGGGACAGGGCGTTGGT
>NZ_JAIUKB010000010.1:0-11227 GCF_020176785.1 Saccharopolyspora sp. 6V
CCGGGCCTGTGCCGCCCCCCCCCCCCCCCGGGGGGCCGCGGTACGGGGGGTCACTTGTGGTGCCATCCCCCCCCCCTGTTAAAACCCCCCCGCCCCCCCCCCCGCGCGGGGGGGGGCCCGGTCCGTGTGTGGTTCGGACGTCAGTTGTCGTCCTTGCCACCGGGGGCGTTCTTGGCGACCTGCATCAGGAACTCGATGTTGGTGCGCGACTTGCGCAGCCGTTCCTGCAGGAGTTCCAGCGACTGCTGGGCGTCCAGCGCGGCGAGCACCCGGCGCAGCTTGTGCGTGACGGTGAGCTCGTCGGGTGCGAGCAGGATCTCGTCCTTGCGGGTGCTGGAGGCGTCCACGTCGACGGCGGGGAACAGCCGCTTGTCGGCGAGCTTGCGGTCCAGCTTGAGCTCGGCGTTGCCGGTGCCCTTGAACTCCTCGAAGATCACCGTGTCCATCGTGGATCCGGTTTCCACCAGCGCCGTGGCGAAGATGGTCAGCGAGCCGCCGTTCTCGATGTTGCGGGCCGCGCCGAGGAACCGCTTCGGCGGGTACAGCGCGGTCGAGTCGACACCACCGGAGAGGATCCGGCCGGACGCGGGGGCCGCGAGGTTGTAGGCGCGGCCGAGGCGGGTGATCGAGTCGAGCAGCACGACCACGTCGTGCCCCATCTCGACGAGCCGCTTGGCCCGCTCGATGGACAGCTCGGCGACGGTGGTGTGGTCCGACGGCGGGCGGTCGAAGGTGGAGGCGATGACCTCGCCCTTGACCGAGCGCTGCATGTCGGTGACCTCTTCGGGGCGCTCGTCGGCGAGCACCACCATGAGGTGGCATTCCGGGTTGTTCGTGGTGATCGCGTTGGCGATCGCCTGCAGCACCATCGTCTTGCCCGCCTTCGGCGGCGAGACGATCAGCGCGCGCTGGCCCTTGCCGACGGGCATCACCAGGTCGATGATCCGGCCGGTGAGGTTCTGCGGTTCGGTTTCCAGCCGCAGTCGCTCGTTCGGGTACAGCGGGGTCAGCTTGTGGAACTCCGAGCGGCCCTTCGACGCCTCCGGTTCGAGGCCGTTGATGGAGTCGACGCGGACCAGCGGGTTGAACTTCTGCCGCTGCTGCTCGTTGTCCCGGGGCTGCCGGATGACGCCCTTGATCGCGTCACCGCGGCGCAGCCCGTACTTGCGGACCAGCGACAGCGACACGTACACGTCGTTCGGCCCGGCGAGGTAGCCCGAGGTGCGGACGAACGCGTAGTTCTCCAGCACGTCGAGGATGCCGGCGACGGGCAGCAGGACGTCGTCCTCGCGGACCTCGGGCTCGTTGCCGCCACCTTCGGCACGGCCGCGGTTGCGCCTGCGGTCCCGGAAGCGGCGTCCGCGCCTGCGGCCGCCGTCCTCGTCGGAGTCGTCCTGCGGACGGTTGTCCTGCTTGTCCTGCTGCTGCCGGGAGTTCTGCCGGTCGCCCCGGTCCTGGCCACCCCGGTCGCCGCGATCACCCCGGTCCTGGCCGCCCCGGTCACCCCGGTTGTTGTCCTTGTCGCGGTCCCGGTTGTCGCCCCGGTCGCCGCGGTCGTTCTGCCGGTCGCCCCGGTCCTGGCCGCGCTCGTCGCCCTGGTCCTGGTTGCCGCCGGAGCGGTTGGAGGAGCGACGGCGGCGGTTGCCGCGGCGGCCCTCGTCCTCACCGCCCTGCTCGGCGGGCTGCTGGCGCCGGGAGCGCCCGCGGTTCGGCGCGGAGCCGTTGTTGCCGGAGTCCGAGCCCGAGTCCTGCTGCTGGGCAGCGGAGTCGGTCTCGTCCAGCGCGGGCTGGTGGGACTTGCCGCGGCTCGGCGCGGTCTCTTGCGCCGGGGCGTCCTCCTGCGCAGGCTTGGCGGCCGCGCGGGGCTTGGCGGGGGCGCCGCCCTGCCGCTCCTTGATGGCCGCGATCAGGTCGCCCTTGCGCAGGCCGCTGGTGTCGATCCCCAGTTCCCCGGCGAGTTGTCGAAGCTCGGCGAGGACCATGCCGGACAGCCCGCCGCGGCGGCGCGGGGCGCCGTTGGTCTCGGCGCCCGCGGACGGCTGCTCAGACTCCTGCTGGCCAGCCTGGGAGACGCCGTTGGTCGTCTCGCTGCTCAACAGTTCGGTGTTGCTCACGAATGTCCTTCCTGACCGGACCGCGCCTCCTACGCGACCCAGCGGATTGCCCGCCCGCTGTTGTCAGCGGAACGGCCTTGATGTGCTACCAGCCCGATGCCGGTCGAGTTCAACACGCACGCGCGGCTCGATCGACGTCGGCGATCAGGGGGACCAGCAGCACCGGGCGGTGGGAGGTACCCGGGTCATGTGCTCGTCCGAATGCCGTTGCGCGGTGCGGTTTTCACGCTCCTGCGTGTCAGAACCACGGTGCACGTGCGACGCATCCACTCCGATCCACACTCGCCGATGCACGCCCTGCTGCCGCCTCACTCAGATGTCGTCGTTCACGGGGAGCGCTGTGATTTCCGGTCCGGCCCGATCTGCCGCAGAGCGGAATCGGGACGACGGGCACCGGGGTGCGCCGATCCGGCGTCGATCGCGTCGAAAGCATGACCATCGCGGTCAGGCCCCCATGCGGCGTCGGCCGGAACCCACAGGTCGGCAGCCCCGCGCGAACCCCATTGAGTTGACAACTCCTGCCTCTGCCACCGCGTCCGGCAACCCGCAGATCCTGATCTTCACCCGTGTGGAGTGGAGTCGATTCACCAGCGGGAAATGTGCCCCGGAGAACGAAGCTCCGGATGCGGCACCGGCGCCGAGCGCGCGGTGACTGATTGACCTTGAGGGTAGACGCCTCGCCACCGAGGTGCAACAACCTCCGCAGGCGTGGCACGCCCTCGTTCGATCACGGTGTTCGCGCAATCGGCCGTGCCGGAGCATCCACCGTTTCGGAACACCTGCCGTGCAGTCCTGACGTCCTGCCGACATGTCCTTTGTACCACCACGCGCGGCGGAATGGTCGGCCCGGGCCGGTCATTCCGCCGTCGTCGGCTCGGATATCACCTGAACGCCGCGCCGATCGACCGGAAGGCGCAGCGCGGTGAACCCGCTGGTGTCCACCGTGCGGGGCAGTTCACCGCCCGCGGGCAGCGCCAGCACCGTCGGTCCGGCGCCGGACACGGCGGCGGGCACGCCTGCCGCGCGCAGCCGCCGCACCAGCTCGATGGTGTTCGGCCACGCCGATTCCCGGTAGTCCTGGTGCAGCCGGTCGTCGGTGGCGGCCAGCAGCAGCGACGGGTCGGTCGTGAGGGCGTGCACGGCGAGCGCGGCACGGCCCGCGGCGAACGCGGCGTCCGCGTGCGGAACCCGCTCGGGCAGCAATCCGCGAGTGGTGTGCGTGGCGGACTCGCCGCCCGCGACCAGCGCGATCGGGTGCACGTCCGGATGCGCGGGCAGCGAGGCGGCGCGGAACCGGTCCGCCTCCTGCCAGGCGATCACCACGCCGCCGAGCAGGCTGGCCGCGACGTTGTCGCCGTGGCCTTCGCAGTCGGCGGCCAGGTGCAGCGCCTGTTCGAGGTTCTTGGTCTCGCGCAGCGGGAAACCGGCGAGTTCGTAGGCCGCCGCGACCCCGGCGACGATCGCCGCGGCCGAGGAACCCAGCCCCCGCGAGTGCGGGATGGCGTTGCGGCAGCGCAACCGGACGGCAGGCGCGGGCACGCCGAGCTCGGACCAGGTGCGGTGCAGCACCCGCACGACCAGGTGCTCGTGGTCGGTGGGGATCGATCCGGCGCCTTCGCCCTCGGCGGTCACCACCGCGCTGCCGGGCGGGCCGCCGGTCACCGCCACGTGCACGGTGTCGTGCAGCGCGAGCGCCATGCCGAGCGCGTCGAACCCGGAGCCGAGGTTGGCGGTGGAGGCGGGCACCACGACCCGCACCCCACCGCCGGCCCGCAGGCTCACACCAGTTCCAGCGCGGTGGCCACGGCTCGCGGGTCCACCGGCAGCGGCTCGACCTCGACCATGCCGGACAGCGCCGTGTCCGGGTCCTTGAGGCCGTGCCCGGTGACGGTGCACACGACGCGGGACCCGCGCGGCAACCGGCCGTCCTCGACCGCGGCCAGCAGCCCGGCGACGCTGGAGGCGGAGGCGGGTTCGACGAACACGCCTTCCCGGGAGGACAGCAGCCGGTAGGCGTGCAGGATCTGCTCGTCGGTGACCGCGGCGAACAGGCCGCCGGAGGCGTCCTTCGCGGACACCGCGTGCTGCCAGGAGGCGGGGCTGCCGACCCGGATGGCGGTGGCGATCGTCTCCGGTTCGAGCACGGGCGCGCCGTGCACGAGCGGCGCGGCGCCCGCGGCCTGGAAGCCGAACATCCGCGGGGTGGACGGGATCACGCCGTCCGCGGCGTACTCCGCGTAGCCCTTCCAGTAGGCGGTGATGTTGCCCGCGTTGCCCACCGGCAGGCAGTGCACGTCGGGGGCGGAGCCGAGCACGTCGCAGATCTCGAACGCGGCGGTCTTCTGGCCTTCCAGCCGCACCGGATTCACCGAGTTGACCAGCGTCACCGGGTGCTCGGCGGAGGTCTTGCGGGCGAGTTCGAGGCAGTCGTCGAAGTTGCCCTGCACCTGCAGGATCTTCGCGCCGTGCGCCACGGCCTGCGCCAGCTTGCCCATCGCGATCTTGCCCTGCGGCACCAGCACCGCCGAGGTGAGCCCGGCGCGCGAGGCGTAGGCCGCGGCCGAGGCGGAGGTGTTGCCGGTCGAGGCGCAGATGACGGCCTTGCTGCCCGCGGCGAGCGCGTGCGTGATGGCGACCGTCATACCGCGGTCCTTGAAGGAACCGGTCGGGTTCGCGCCCTCGACCTTGAGGTGGACCTCGCAGCCGGTGAGCTCGGAGAGGTGCTGCGCGGGCACCAGCGGGGTGCCGCCCTCCTGCAGGGTGACCACGCGGGCGCCCTCGGGGATCTCCACCCGGTCCCGGTACGCCTCGATGAGGCCGGGCCACCCGGCCCTCGCGGGCGCACCCTGGATGTTCGAAGTCACGACGGTTCACCTTCCACGCGCATCACGCTGACGACCTCGCGCACCGAGGCCAACCCGGCAATCTTGTCCACTGTGGATTTCAGGGCCGCATCGGTGGCGGTGTGGGTGACCACGACCAGGCTGGCCTCTTCGCCCCTGCCCGCCTGGCGCACCACCGAGATGCTCACATCGTTGTCGTTGAACGTGGCCGCCACCTGGGACAGCACGCCCGGTTTGTCGTCCACGTCGAGGCTGATGTGGTAGCGGGTGGGGGTGGCGCCCATCGGCTGCACCGGCAGGTTCGCGTGTGCCGACTCGCGCGGACCCTTGCCCGCCACGACCAGGTTCCGCGCCACCGCGACGAGGTCGCCCAGCACCGCGCTCGCGGTCGGCTCCCCGCCGGCGCCCTGGCCGTAGAACATCAGGCTCCCCGCGGCCTCGGCCTCCACGAACACCGCGTTGTAGGCGCCGCCGACCCCGGCCAGCGGGTGGTCCCGGGGGATCATCGCCGGGTGCACGCGGGCCGAGACCGATTCGGTGCCGTCCTCGGCGACGACGCGCTCGCAGATCGCCAGCAGCTTCACCACCCGGTCCAGCGATTTCGCGGCCGCGATGTCGCCGGGGGTGACGCCGGAGATGCCCTCGCGGTGCACGTCGGTGGCCGCGACCCGGGTGTGGAACGCCAGCGACGCCAGGATGGTGGCCTTCGCCGCCGCGTCGAAGCCGTCCACGTCGGCGGTCGGATCCGCTTCCGCGTAGCCCAGCCGCCCGGCCTCGTCCAAGGTCTCCGAGTAGCCGGCGCCCGTGGAGTCCATCGCGGACAGGATGTAGTTCGTCGTGCCGTTGACGATGCCCATCACCCGGTTGATGCGGTCCCCGGCGAGGGATTCGCGCAGCGGGCGCAGCAGCGGGATGGCCCCGGCGACGGCGGCCTCGAAGTAGATGTCCGCCCCGGACTCGTCGGCGGCGGCGTACAGCTCCGAGCCGTGCTCGGCCAGCAACGCCTTGTTCCCCGTCACCACCGACTTGCCGCTGCGCAGCGCGCGCAGCAGCAGCGAGCGGGCCGGTTCGATGCCGCCGATCAGCTCCACCACCACGTCCACGTCGCCGTCGACGAGCGCGGCGGCGTCCGTGGTGAGCAGCTGCTCGGGGACGTTCGGATGCTTGTGGAGCCGCCGCACGGCGACGCCGGTGACCTGCACGGGTGCACCGGTCCGCGCCGCGAACTCCTCGGGGCGGCCCTGCAGCAGGCGCAGTACCTCGGTGCCGACCGTGCCGCAGCCCAGCAGCGCGACGCGGATCGGCTCACGGTCCTCGATCACTCACACCTCCAGCCGGAGCAGGTCGTCCTCGGTCTCCCTGCGCAGCAGCAGTCGCGACCGCCCGTCCCGCACGGCGACCACCGGCGGCTTGGGGAGTCGGTTGTAGTTGCTCGCCATCACGTAGCAGTAGGCTCCCGTCGCGGCGACGGCCAGCAGGTCGCCCGGAGCAATGTCCTCCGGCAACCAGCAGTCTCGCACCACAACGTCACCGGACTCACAATGCTTGCCCACGATGCGGGACAGCACGGGGGGCGCTTCGGCCGATCGGGAGACGAGCCTGCAGTCGTAGACGGCGTCGTAGAGCGAGGTGCGGATGTTGTCGCTCATGCCGCCGTCCACGCTCACGTAGCGGCGCGACACGCCGCCGTCGAGCTCGACGTCCTTGATCGTTCCCACTTCGTAGACGGTGACCGTGCCGGGCCCGGCGATGGCGCGGCCCGGTTCGACGGCCACCCGCGGCGGCTCGAACCCGGCGAGGTCGCACTCCTTGCGGACCACGTCGTGCAGCCGGGTCGCCAGCTCCCGCACCGGCAGCGGGTCGTCGTCGGGGGTGTAGGCGATGCCGAGGCCGCCGCCGAGGTCCACGGTGGTCAGGTTCCCCAGCGCTTCGGCGCCGTGCTCGGCGCGCAGCTCGGCCAGCAGCGACACCACCCGGTGCGCGGACAGGCCGAAACCGTCGTCGTCGAAGATCTGCGAACCGATGTGGCTGTGCAGGCCCACCAGGTCGAGGCCGTCGGCCTTGATGACGCGGCGGGCCGCTTCGGCGGCGTTGCCCGCGGCCAGCGAGAACCCGAACTTCTGGTCCTCGTGCGCGGTGGCGATGAACTCGTGGGTGTGCGCTTCGACACCGACGGTGACCCGGATCATCACCGGCTGCACGACACCGCGTTCGCGGGCCAGGTGGTCCAGGCGGGCGATCTCGTGGAACGAGTCCAGCACGACGGAACCGACGCCGGCGTCCACGGCGGTCGCCAGCTCCGCGGTGGACTTGTTGTTGCCGTGGAACGTGATGCGCTCCGGCGGGAACTCGGCGCGCAGCGCGACGCGGAGCTCACCGCCGCTGCACACGTCCAGGCTCAGGCCTTCCTCGGCGACCCAGCGGGCCACCTCGGTGCACAGGAACGCCTTCGACGCGTAGTGCACGGATGCGGGGTCGCCGAACGCGGTCGCGTATTCGGCGCAGCGGGACCGGAAGTCGGCCTCGTCGAGGACGAACAGCGGGGTGCCGTGCTCGCGGACGAGTTCGCGCACGTCCGTCCCGGCGAAGGAGACGGCGCCGTCGTCCTCCCGGTGCGCACCGCGCGGCCACACCGCCGCGTGCAACTCGTCGAGCTCGGACTCGTCCGCCGGGACCGGCCCGGCTGTGCTGCCCGGCAACAGGACCTCGGCGTGCCGAGGTCCGGCGGGATGGGCGCGCATGATCGCGGCTCCTCTGCGGATTCGTGCCGGCCGGGGAGCCGTTCCCCGGCGCGGCCGCCCGAACGCCGGGCGTGGACGTCGTCGGTCACATCTGGTCGGGGGCGCTCACTCCGAGCAGCCCCAGACCGTTGGCCAGCACCTGGCGGGTCGCCTCGCACAGCTGCAGGCGCGCGATCGTCAGCGCGTTCGCCTGGTCATCACCGGGCTGCAGCACGCGGCACGCGTCGTAGAACTTGTGGTAGGCGCTGGCCACTTCTTCCAGGTACCGCGCGATGCGGTGCGGTTCCCGCAGTTCGGCGGCGGAGAGCACCACTCGCGGGTACTCGCCGAGCGTGCGGATCAGGTCGCCCTCGCGTTCGTGGGAGAGCAGCGACAGGTCCGCCTCCTGCACCGGTCCCCGGTCGATGCCGAGGGACGCGGCGTTGCGCTGCAACGAGGACAGCCGGGCGTGCGCGTACTGCACGTAGTAGACCGGGTTCTCGTTGCTGCGCTTGCTGATCAGGTCCAGGTCGATGTCCACGGCCGAGTCCACCGAGGAGCGGGTCAGCGAGTAGCGGGCGGCGTCCACGCCGACCGCCTCGACCAGGTCCTCCAGGGTGACGACGGTGCCCGCGCGCTTGCTCATCCGCACCGGTTTCCCGTCGCGCACCAGGTTCACCAGCTGCCCGATCAGCACCTCGACCGCGTTCGGGTCGTCGTCGAACGCGGCGGCCGCGGCCTTGAGCCTGCTCACGTAGCCGTGGTGGTCGGCGCCGAGCATGTACAGGCACAGGTCGAAGCCGCGGCCCCGCTTGTCCCGCAGGTAGGCGATGTCCCCGGCGATGTAGGCGGTGCCCCCGTCGCTCTTGATCACCACCCGGTCCTTGTCGTCGCCGAACTCGGTGGAGCGCAGCCACCAGGCGCCGTCCTCGAAGTACAGGTGCCCGGATTCCTTCAGCTGCGCGACGGCCGTCTCCACCGCGCCGGAGGAGTGCAGCGAGTCCTCGTGGAAGAAGACGTCGAAGTCGGTGCCGAACTCGTGCAGGCTGCGCTTGATCTCTTCGAACATGAGGCCCACGCCGACGCGCCGGAACGTCTCGTGCCGTTCGGCCTCCGGCTGCTCCAGCGCGCCCGGTTCGGCGGCGAGCACCCGCTGGGCGATGTCGGCGATGTAGTCGCCGCCGTAGCCGTCCTCCGGCGCGGGCTCGCCCTTCGCGGCGGCCAGCAGCGACAGCACGAAGCGGTCGATCTGCGCGCCCGCGTCGTTGAAGTAGTACTCGCGCACCACCTCGGCGCCCTGCGCGGACAGGGTGCGGCCCAGCGCGTCGCCGACCGCGGCCCAGCGGGTGCCGCCCAGGTGGATCGGGCCGGTCGGGTTCGCCGAGACGAACTCCAGGTTCACCCGCAGGCCCTGGTAGCGGTCGCCGCGGCCGAACCCGGCTCCGGCGGTGACGACGTCGCGCACGATCCCGGCCTGCGCGTCGGTGGCCAGCCGCAGGTTCAGGAAGCCCGGCCCGGCGACGGTCACCTCGGTGATGCCGTCCTGCGCGGCCAGCGCCTCGGACAGCCAGGTCGCCAGGTCGCGCGGCGGCACGCCCGCCTTCTTCGCGACCTGCATCGCCAGGTTCGTCGCGTAGTCGCCGTGCTCGGGGTTGCGGGGGCGCTCCACCGTCACCGTCTCCGGGAGCACGGAAACGTCCAGGTCACGTGCGGAGAGCACGTCGACGGCGGCGTTGCGGACCAGATCAGCGAGCGCGGCGGGAGTCACCTGGAGAAGTCTAAGGATGCGTCGCCGCTGTTCAGCGAACGGGTGCGATCGCCGGGCCCGCCGCGTGCACGGTAGGTGATCGGGCGGTGACCTCGGTGTGAGAACGTGACCCACGACGTGTTCGACGTACGCCCTCCGGTGGCCGTGGGATCCCTAGACTGGCGAGCCGGGTCACCTGGCGACCGATGGCGAGACGAGGTCCGGACAGCATGGCGAGCGGTAAGCAGAGCAAGGCGATGCGCAAGGCGCGCGGTTCCGTGGTGCAGCAGCGCTCGATCCCGTGGGCGACGATCTCCGGAGTCGGAGTGGTGCTCCTCGTCGCGGTCGTGGTCTTCGGCTACGCCTACGTCCGCTACGCCGGCCAGGCCGAGTCGCGGGAGGCGCAGGCCAAGGCGGAAGCCGCCGCCGCACCGTTCAAGCCGAGCCCGGAGAACCCGGACCCGTCCAAGGGCATCCCCGGCGTCGTCACCGCCGAGTACCCGGGCCAGCAGCACGTCACTCCGGCCCAGCGCGTCGCCTACGACAAGACGCCCCCCTACGGCGGCCCGCACGACGGGATCTGGGCCGACTGCACCGGCGTCGTCTACCCGAACGCGGTGCGGACCGAGAACATGGTGCACTCGCTGGAGCACGGCGCCATCTGGATCGCCTACGACCCGGCGCGGATCGACGAGGCGGGCAAGGAGAAGCTCGCCCGCCGGGTGGAGAACAAGCCCTACACGATGATGTCGCCGTACCCGGGCCTCGACTCCCCGATCTCCCTGCAGTCCTGGGGCCACCAGCTGAAGCTGGACAGCCCGGACGACGCGCGCATCGACCAGTTCATCACCGCGCTCAAGGAGAACCCGAACAACGTCTACCCGGAGATCGGCGGCTCCTGCCAGGCCTACCCGGGCGCGTTCGACACCCAGAACCCGCCGCCGTTCGACGCGAGCCCGCCGCCCGCGGACGCCATCCCGATGAGCGGGGAGGGCACCCAGCAGGCGCAGGGCGAGATGGGCGGTCGGTGACCCGGTGAGCACCCAGGAGAACCCCGGCGCGTCGATGCCGGTGCGCATCGCCATCGCCGTCGTGGCGGCCGCCGCCCTGCTGCTGCTCGGCGGCGCGGGCGGGCTGCTCATCGCCACCCCCTCGCACGACTCCGAACCGGCACCGAGCGCCGTCGACATCGGGTTCGCGCAGGACATGTCGACGCACCACCAGCAGGCCGTGACCATGGCCACGCTCGCCAGGGAGCACGCGGCGGACGTCGCGGTGCGCCAGCTCGCCTTCGACATCGAGACCAACCAGCGCGACCAGATCGGTCGGATGCAGGGCTGGCTGAACCTGTGGGGCGAGCCGACCGGCAGCACCTCGCCGATGCGGTGGATGGGTTCCGGCGGGCACGAGCACGGCATGGAGCAGCACTCGATGCACGGCGCGGCCACCATGCCCGGCATGGCCGACACCGCGGAGCTGGACCGGTTGCGCGGGCTCGACGGTCCCGCGTTCGACGCGTACTTCCTGCAGCTGATGCTGCGCCACCACGAGGGCGGGGCGCCGATGGCCCGCTACGGCGCCGAGCACGCCGGGCTCGAACCGGTGCGCGGGCTCGCGGCGAACATGCTGGGTTCGCAGGGCACCGAGAGCGAGCTGATGCGCGGGATGCTGGCGGACCGCGGGGTCGCGCCGCTGCCCGCGAACTGAGGTCTCCGCAGCCGGGGGGCGGGGGGGGGGGGGGGGGGCGGGCCCCCCCCCCCCGGCCGGGGGCCCCCCCCCCCCCGCGCCCCGGGCCGACGGGCA
>NZ_JAIUKB010000010.1:11235-23286 GCF_020176785.1 Saccharopolyspora sp. 6V
GCGGGGGGGGGGCCCCGCGCGGGGGGGGGGGGGGGCCCCCCGGCCCCCCCCGGGGCCCCGTCGGGCCCCCCCCCCCGCGGGTGCGCGGGTGCGCGGGTGCGCGGGTGCGCGGGAAAGCTGGGGGGATCAGGGAGCGGTCAGCGGGATTCGCAGGTCCGCGCCGCACCGCGGACCGCGACGACCACGAGCGTCACCAGCGCCACCCCGCCGAGCAGCAGCGTCGGCAGCAGCGGCACCAGCACCCGGTCGGCGCCGAGCGCGCAGCCGAACAGCGCGGCCGGGTAGGCGAACCGGAGCCAGCGGCGCTGCCAGTCGCGGGACCAGCGCACCTTCCCGCCGGTGAACAGCGCGAGCCCCGCGGCGAACCCCAGCAGCACCGGCGGCGACACCTCCAGCCCGGGCCGTCCCGGTTGGAAGGACCAGGACACCAGCGCGGCCACGCCGCTCGCGCCGACGAGGAACAGCGGCGGCAGCAGGATCCACATCCGGACCGTGAGGTCACGCAGCGCAGGGCACAGCACGGGATCAAGGATGCTGGCGGACGGGTCCAATCGCACCGCGTCGCGGCGGCCGCTCGGCGGGCGGTCGCCTGCCCGCGCCGGGCGGTCGGGCGAGCCGCTCGCCAGGAATAACGTGCTCGGCGACTGCGTTCCAGGTCAGCGCCTTCGGTCTGGCAGAATGACAGGCCGAGTCGGCTCCGGTTCACCTCGCGATGATCGTCGGCGAGGACCCGGCGGCCCCGAACAGGAGGACACGCGTGAAGTCGGACATTCACCCCGAGTACGTCGCCACCCAGGTGACCTGCGGCTGCGGGAACACTTTCACCACCCGGAGCACCAGCAAGGCCGGCAACATCACGGTCGAGGTCTGCTCCAACTGCCACCCGTTCTACACGGGCAAGCAGAAGATTCTGGACACCGGTGGCCGGGTGGCTCGCTTCGAGGCCCGCTACGGCCGGCGGCAGAAGAACGCCGCGAAGTAGCTGGGCCGACGGCGCCCGTCCTCGCGCACCGCGCAGGGCGGGCGCCGTCGTCGTGCCGGGCCCTGCCCGCTCGTCCAGCCGAATCCCGGTCCAGCCCGTCCGGTCCAGCAGCGAAGAAGGTTCCCGTGGAAACGTCCAAGCTCGACGAGTTGCTCGCGGAGCACGCGGAACTGGAACGGCGCCTGGCCGAACCGGACGTGCACGCCGACCAGGCCACCGCGCGCAAGCTCGGCCGCCGCTACGCCGAGCTGACCCCCGTGGCGAAGGTCGCGAAGGAGTGGGAGCAGGCCCGCTCCGACCTGGTGACGGCGCGCGAGCTGGCCGCCGACGACGAGGGGTTCGCCGCCGAAGCCGATGCGCTCGCCGAATCCGTGCCGGAGCTGGAGGAGAAGCTCACCGAGCTGCTGCTGCCCCGCGACCCGCACGACTCCTCCGACGTGGTGCTGGAGGTCAAGTCCGGGGAGGGCGGCGAGGAATCGGCGCTGTTCGCCGGTGACCTGCTGCGGATGTACCTGCGCTTCGCCGAGCGGCAGGGCTGGCGGGCCGAGGTGCTCGACGCCACCGAATCCGACCTGGGCGGCTACAAGGACGTGACGGTCGCGGTGAAGGCCAAAGCCGGGGACACCGGGCCGGACGGCGTGTGGTCGAAGCTGAAGTTCGAAGGCGGCGTGCACCGGGTGCAGCGGGTGCCGGTCACCGAATCGCAGGGCCGGGTGCACACCTCCGCGGCCGGTGTCCTGGTGTACCCGGAGACCGAAGAGGTCGAGGTCGAGGTCGACGAGAAGGACCTGCGCATCGACGTGTACCGCTCCTCCGGGCCCGGTGGGCAGAGCGTCAACACCACCGACTCCGCGGTGCGCATCACCCACCTGCCGACGGGCACCGTGGTGTCCTGCCAGAACGAGAAGTCGCAGCTGCAGAACAAGCTGCGCGCCATCCAGGTGCTGCGCGCCCGGCTGCAGGCGCTCGCCGAGGAGGAAGCGCAGAAGGAGGCCGCCGAGACGCGGCGCAGCCAGGTGCGCACCGTGGACCGCTCCGAACGGGTCCGCACCTACAACTTCCCGGAGAACCGCATCTCCGACCACCGGGTCAACTACAAGGCCTACAACCTGGACCACGTGCTCGACGGGGACCTGGACGGGGTGCTGGAGGCGCTGATCGCCGCGGACCGCGCCGATCGGCTTGCCGCGAGTGCCTGAGCGGACCGGCCGCGTGCCCGGGCCGCGCGGTACCGGATCGACCCGACCGGGTCGTGTTCGCCGTGCCGGGGCGGTTCTCCGCGTTCCGGGGTGTCGCCTGAACGAGCTCCCGGATCATGCGCTCTAAGCTTGCCCCCGTGACTCGACAGCCACTGCGCCTGGCCATCCTCGAAGCGGAACGTCGGTTGTCCGCGGCAGGCGTGGCGAGCCCCCGGACGGACGCCGAACTGCTGGCCGCGCACCTGCTCGGCGTGGAACGCACCAAACTGATGATGGTGCCGCTGGTCGACCCGCCGGTGGTGGAGGCGCTGCAGGCGCTCGTGCAGCGCCGCGCCGAGCGGATCCCGCTGCAGCACCTGGTCGGCAACGCGCACCTCGGCGGCGTGGAGCTCAGCGTCGGGCCGGGCGTGTTCGTCCCCCGGCCGGAGACGGAGCTGCTGCTCGCCTGGGGCCTCTCGGTGCTCGACGGCGTGGAGCGGCCCGTGATCGTCGACCTGTGCACGGGGACCGGGGCGCTCGCGCTGGCCGCCGCGCACGCCCGCCCCGACGCCCAGGTGCACGCCGTCGAACTGGACCCGCACGCGCTGGCGTGGGCGCGGCACAACGTGGACCAGCAGGCCGCCGCGGGCGACACCCCGGTCCGGCTCTACTCCGGTGACGTGGGCGATCCGACGCTGCTGATGGAGCTCGAAGGGCTCGTCGACCTGGTGCTGTGCAACCCGCCGTACGTGCCCGAGGGCACGCCGGTGCCGCCGGAGGTGCGCGACCACGACCCGCACGGCGCCGTGTTCGGCGGCCGCGACGGGCTCGACGTGGTGCGGCAGGTCGTCGGGTGCGCCGCGCGGCTGCTGCGGCCCGGCGGCGGGGTGGCGATCGAGCACGACGACACCCACGGCGGTTCGGTGCCCGCGCTGCTCAAGGCGCGGCGGGTGCTGTGCGACGTCGAGGACCACCCGGACCTGGCGGGGCGCCCGCGGTTCGCCACCGCGCGGCGGGCCGTGCCGGAGCACTGATCCACCGGCCGGTGCGCTGCCGGCCGTTCCGCTTCCCGCGACGAGCGGGCCTTCGTGCTGCCCGGATCCGCGCGGTGGGTGGTGGAAGGGAACCTTCCTGCCACCGGTGATCGGAAGGTTCCCTTCCTCCACCGGGGTGCGGACGTCGAAAAGCCCGGCCGGGGTGTGCCCTGGCCGGGCTTCGCGAACGCGTCCGGGACTCGCCCGGTGGTCGATCAGCGGTGCTGTCGCGGTGCCTGCTCGGCGGGTGCGGACTTCGGGCCGCCCTGCTCGGTGCCCTGGCGCTGCTGCTGTTCGGCCGCGCCGGGGATGGGCAGCTGGATCCGCCGGGTCGGCGGGTCGTGCGGGTTCCGCTGCTGCTGCCCGGGGTTGGCCGCGCCGGGGAGGTTCTGGCGCTGGATCTTCTCCGTGGGCCCTTCGGCTCCGCTGCGCTGCTGGTTCTGCGGCCGCTGCTGGGGTTGCTGCGCGGGGCGCTGCCCCGGCTGGGCGGCCTGCGGTGCGGGTTCGTGCGAGCGGTCTTCGGCGACCTCGGCTTCGGCGGACTTGCGCGCCTGCTCGCGGGCTTCCGCGGCGGCTTCCCGCAGCGCGGCCTCCTCCTCGTCCTCCTGGTCGAGGCGGGCGAGCAGCGGCGTGGTCTGGCCGAGCAGTTCCGCGGCGTCCCGCAGCTTGCTCGCGACGGTGTCGCGCAGCTCCGTGAGCGAGTGCACCTGCTGGTCGGCCTTGGTGAGCCTGCGCTGGCACTCCTCGGTGGTGGCGCCGAGCCTGCGCTCGGCGTCGAGCCGCGCTTCCCGGATGAGGCGTTCGCGTTCCCGGGTGCCCTCCTCGACGAGGCGGGTCGCTTCGTCGGTGGTCTCCCGGACCATCCGCTCGGCCTTCTCGGTGGCCTCGGCGACCAGCCGTTCCGCTTCCCGGGTGCTGTCGAGCTCCCGCTTCTCGGCGGCCTCGACGCTCTCCTTCTCGCGCTGCTGGGCGGCGGCGATGCTGTCCTTCTCGCGCTTGTCCGCGGCCGCGGTGCTCTCGCGTTCGAGGAGCTGGGCGGCTTCGGTGCTCTCCCGGTGCAGCTTCTCCGCGGCCTGCTGGGCTTCGGTGGTGAGCCTGGTGGCCTCGTCGGTGGCCTCGCGGACCCGGCGGTGCGCCTCGTTGGTGCCTTCCCGCAGCCTGCGGTTGGCTTCCTCGGTGGCTTCGCGGACGCGGCGCTGGGCGTCGGCCTTGCTGGTCGTCTCCTGCTCGGTGAGCAGCTTCATGGACTCGGTGCGCCGCGCCGCCATCGCGATCTCGAAGTCCTCTTCGACCTGCACCCGGCGGGCTTCGGACTCCTCGTCGGCGCGCTTGCGGTTCTCCTCCGCCTCGGTGGTGATCCGCTCGGCTTCGGCCTTGGCCTTCTCCAGCGTCGACCGGTGCTCCTGCTCCATCTCGGAGCGCCGCGTGTCGACCTCGGCGATGAGCTTCTCGTAGCGGGTGCGCAGCGCGCCCGCTTCGGCCTCGGAACGGGCGCGGGTCTCGGCGGCGTCCTTCTCGGCGCGGGCGCGGATGTCGTTGGCCTCGTCCTGCGCGAGGCGCAGCATCCGCTGCAGCCGTTCGCTGAGCCCTTCCAGCGTGGTCGGCGGCTTGGACAGCCGCTCCACCTGACCGCGGAGGTTCTCGATCTCCGAGCGCGACGATTCGAGCTGCTTCGACAGATCGCGTGCCTGCGACACGGCGGCGTCGCGGTCGGAGGTGATGATGCGCAGATCCGCGTCGACCCGTTCGAGATGCTCGTCGACCTGGGCGCGGTCGTATCCGTTCTTGCGAACGAGGTCGAAGCCCGATCCCAGCGGGAGAAGATCACGATCGTCGGCGAGGCCCATGGTTCAACGCTACCTGGAAGGCAACCGCGTTGTGGGAGGTGTGGGCGGGATGACCGGAGAATCGCGCCGCGGAACCACCGGACCGGGGCTGAGCGCGCGGTCTCGGGCCGGAAGTCCCTTGTTCGGCCGGCCGGTCAACGCGAACGGTGGGGTGCGTCGGGCGGGCTGCTGGAGGTGATCGACATGGCGACCAGGACGAACGAACCGTCGCAGGTCCGGCCTTGGACGCGGTGGCAGGACTGGGCGGCGCTGGTGATCGGGGTGTACGTCGTGCTCGCGACGATGTGGACGCGCACCAACGGCGGTGCGCTGTCGGCGATGGTCGTGCTCGGCGGGCTGCTGGTGATCGCCGCCGTGTGGTCGTTGGCGCTGCCCAGGTCGATGACCAGCGAGTACGCCCACATGCTGCTGGGGGTGCTGCTGTTCATCGCGCCGTGGGTGCTGGGCTATGCGGCGTTGACCGGGGCCGCGTGGACCTCCTGGGTGGCGGGGGTGCTGGCCGTCCTCGTCGGCGCCGCGGCGCTGCCGCAGGCGACCGTGGCGCACGGCAGGGGCGTGGCCGGTCAGCACTGACCGGTCGGCCGCGCGCTCCGGCCGCGGGACTTCCGCGCGGTCGGTCGGTGCGGCCCGCTGACGGGAAGAGGCGCTGTGCGCGAGTTCACCGACGGGAAGCCGAGTCGCCGACGTCGCGCGCCGGCGGCGTCGGCGCGGGAGCGGATCCTGTCGGCGGCGGGCGAGTTGTTCGCCGAGTCCGGGTTCGCCGCCACCCCCACGTCGCGGATCGCCGAGCGGGCCGGCGTGCCGAAGGGCCTGATCCACTACTACTTCCGCCGCAAACCGGACCTGCTGGTGGCGCTCGTGGACCGGCTGCCCGCGGAGCGCGTGGACGTCCGGCGGATCGTGGTGCCGGGCGACGTGGCGGGCACGCTGCGCCGCCTGGTCGCCGAGCTGGACCGGCGGTTCGAGGCGACGCTGCCGCTGCACCACCTGCTGTGGCGGGAGGCCGACACGCACAGCGCGGTCCGGCGCGCGCTGCGCGAACGCTTCCGGGCCGTCGTGGCCCAGGTCCGCGAGGTCGTCACCGCCGCGGCACCCGCTCCGGCGCGCGCCGACGTGGACACCGCCGCCGTCCTGCTGGCCAGGGTGATCGACCACCGGCACGCGGTCGCCGGGCGCGCCGAGCACGACGAGTCCGCCGACCGCGAGATCGAGTTCATCGCCCGCGGGCGCGGCCCGCGCTGACGGTCAGGACGCGGGTTCGACGAGCTCCACCAGCACCCCGCCCGCGTCCTTCGGGTGCACGAAGTTGATGCGGCTGCCCGCGGTGCCCCGCCGCGGCGCGTCGTAGAGCAGCCGCAGGCCCTTGGCGCGCAGGGCCTCGCTCGCCGCGTCCACGTCGGTGACCCGGTACGCGAGCTGCTGAAGGCCCGGCCCGTTGCGGTCCAGGAACTTCGCGATCGCCGAGTCGGAGCGCAGCGGCGCGATCACCTGCAGCTGGGTGGCCCCGGCGGCGTCGCCCGGCGCGCGCAGCATCGCCTCCCGCACCCCCTGCTCCTCGTTGACCTCGGTGTGAGCGACCTCCAGGCCGAACGTGGCGCGCTGGAACTCGATCGCGGCGTCGAGATCGGTGACCGCGATGCCGACGTGGTCGACGGCGGTGACCAACCCGCTCAGTTCGCTCTGCATGGCGGGAGCCTAACGCGCCGCGAATCCTGCGCGGGGGTGCGAGATGTGGCAGGAAAGGCCTCGGCCCGGGTGCCGCCGCGGTGCGCGCCCGGGCGCCGCGCGCCGTCTACGTGGAGGGTGGGACATGGTCTCCGGACGACGAACCCGGCTGATCGCGGTGGCCACCGCGGTGCTCGTGATCGGCCTCCCGTCGATCTCCGCGGGCGTACCCGACGAGGTCCGGCTCAAGCACGAACGCGCCTGGGTCGACCCGGGGCCGCTGGAGTTCGGAGCCGAACCGCACGCGGCGGTGCGCGCCGCGGCCGCCGACGCCGCGGCGGGGGCGGACTGCGCGGTGGACGTGGACACCGCCGCTCGCCTGGTCCTCGCGCCCACCTGGCCGGAGGTCGCGGCCTCCGGCGGCGCACCGGCGCCCATGACGCTCTCCCGGTACGACGACGGGACCGCGCTCGCCGACCCGGGGCGGAGCTCACCGGGGATCTTCTTCAGCCCCGGCGTCGGGGCCTGGCAGCTCGACTCGGCCGGGCTCGGCGCGGACGCGACCGCGGCGGCCGCCATCGACACCGGCACGGCCGCGCGCACCGTCGCACCGCACGTGGTGCGGAAGTACTGCGGCGAACTGGGCGACGGCTCCTCCCCGGCCGCGGCGCGCGCCGCCGCCTGGAGCTCCTGGTACGCCTGCGACGAAGGTGCCTGCGAGGACGTGTACCAGCGGCTCCTCGCCGCGGGCGTCGTCGAGGACACCACCGTCGGCATGCACGGCGGGGCCGCACCTCGGCGGTGCCGCTACGCGGGCGCCGTCCACGACTGCGCCTTCGTCGACCCCGCCGCGGCGCAGGGGGACGAGGCGTGGCGGGTCCCCGGCTACGGGCCCGCGCCGGTGCCGGACCCGTTCTACGTGCTGACCCGCGGCGGACACGAGGTGCGCTACTGGCTCGCCGCCGACACCGGGGCGCGCGGCGACGTGTCCGCGTCCAGGGCGCTCGGCTCCGACGCCCGGGAGTCGTTGCGCTGGTCGGCGGGGGCGGGGTTGTGCGACCTCACCGCGGGCCGCGGCGCCTGCTGACGGACTGCGAGGAAGGGAACCTTCCGGTCACCGGTGGCAGGAAGGTTCCCTTCCTCGCCGGCGCCGTGACGGGAAGGGAACCTTCCTGCCGATGGTGTTCCTGTGCGAGAGTGCCCAGATGGCACTGCGTGCCACGCGTGGACGTGGGCGGGTCGAGCGCATGATGGAGAGCGCGCCCGAGCGGTGCGCAGCGGTAGTCGACGAGAGGGCCGGGAGGCCACTGTGAGCACATCTGTGATCGTTGCCGGGGCGCGCACCCCGATGGGCCGCCTGCTGGGCTCGTTGAAGGACTTCTCGGGCGCGCAGCTCGGCGGTGTGGCCATCAAAGCCGCCCTCGAACGCGCCGGCGTCGCCCCCGGCCAGGTGCAGTACACGATCATGGGGCAGGTGCTGACCGCCGGCGCCGGCCAGATCCCCGCCCGGCAAGCCGCCGTGCACGCCGGGATCCCGATGGACGTGCCCGCGCTGACCATCAACAAGGTGTGCCTGTCCGGGCTCGACGCCATCGCCCTCGCCGACCAGCTCATCCGCGCCGGCGAGTTCGACGTCGTCGTCGCCGGCGGCCAGGAATCGATGACGCAGGCCCCGCACCTGCTCGCGGGCTCCCGCGAAGGCACCAAGTTCGGCGACGCGCAGCTCGTCGACCACATGGCGTTCGACGGCCTGACCTGCGCCTTCGACGACATCGCGATGGGTGCCTCCACGGAGAAGCACAACTCCCGGCACGGCCTCACCCGGCCTGAGCAGGACGAGTTCGCCGCCCGCTCGCACCAGCGCGCCGGAGCCGCCGCGGAACGCGGCGCGTTCGCCGAGGAGATCACCCCCGTCGAGGTGCCGCGGCGCAAGGGCGACCCGGTCGTCGTCGACGCCGACGAGGGCATCCGCCCGGACACCACCGCCGAATCGCTCGGCAAGCTCCGCCCGGCGTTCGCCCCCGACGGCACCATCACCCCCGGGTCGGCCTCGCAGATCTCCGACGGCGCCGCCGCCGTCGTCGTCATGAGCAGGGCGAAGGCCGAGGAACTCGGCCTGACCTGGCTCGCCGAGATCGGCGCGCACGGCGTCGTCGCCGGCCCGGACGCCAGCCTGCACGAACAACCGTCGAACGCGATCAAGGCGGCCTGCGCCAAGGGCGGCGTGGACGTCGCCGACCTCGACCTGGTGGAGATCAACGAGGCGTTCGCCGCCGTCGGCATCGTCTCCACCCGCGCGCTCGGGCTCTCCCCGGACGTCGTCAACGTCAACGGCGGCGCCATCGCCCTCGGCCACCCGCTCGGCATGTCCGGTGCCCGCATCGCGCTGCACCTGGCGCTGGAACTGCGGCGCCGCGGCGGCGGCACCGGCGCGGCCGCGCTCTGCGGCGGCGGCGGTCAGGGCGACGCGCTGATCCTCCGCGTCCCCGCCGGCTGACCCGGCACGGGCGGCATCGGGGGAGCCCGGAAATCACCCTGATGCCGCCCTGGTTTCGCGCCACCGACCGTGATCACGTTCCGTGTTCGCCGCTACCCTGGCGAGCATGAAGTGGCTTCCAGGTGGATGGCAACGCGCGGACCGGGCCGGACGGGAATGGGCGACGGTGCCCGGCCGCGTCACCCGCAGGAATGACGCCACCGCGCGGATGGGGGCGGAACGCGGCGGCTCCGCGACCCGCGTCTACGGCAAGCAGGAGCAGCCCCCGGAACCCCCGGCGCCCGTCGGGCTCGGTCCCGAAGCGCAGGACGTCGACGTGTCCGCGAACAGCTTCCGCCTGCTGCTCATCGGCGGCGGCGTCAGCGGTCTCGGCACCGTGCTGTGCGCGGCCACCCTGGCGAACAACGGCAGCACCGTCGGCATGTGGGTGTGGCAGCTGGTGTTCGGCATCGTGTTCCTCGGCTTCGTGATCTCCTCCCGGGGCATGCTCAGCAGCCGCGGATTCCTGCTCGACCGCAGCGGTTTCTACGCCCGCACCCTCGGCGAGGTGTACGGGGTGTCGTGGAACGAGATCTCCGCCATCGGCATCGGCAGCCTCCCGTGGATCGAGCAGAAGCGGCCCGTGCACCCCGAGCGGCGCGTGGCGCTGGAGTTCTACCCGGCCGACCCGGGATTCAGCAGCAGGCACCCCGAACTGGAGCGCTGGCGCGTCGAAGAGCAGCCCTCGCTGCCCGGGACCCCCTCGGTGCGCTACCGCTTCCACCTGCCGCCGTTCACCCGGCTCCCGCGCGCCGTGGAACGCGGCGTGCAGACCGTGGCGCCGCGCAAGTGGGTCGGGCACTACCGAAGGCACCTCCCGCCCATCCACTTCCCGGACTCGACCAAGCTCTGAGGCCCTTCACCAGCCGAGGCTGTCCAACGGGTCTGCGGAGGTGAGTGCCGGGTCGTCGTCGTGGAACGTGCGGGCTCGGCCGCGACCCGTCACGGCCGTCTCGAAGCGGACCGTGACCCGGCCCAACCCGGCGCCCTGCACCCAGCCGTGCCCGGCATCCGGGTGGAACACGTCGTCGCCCGCGCGCCACGACCGGTGCGCCGCCACCGGCGCGGGATCCGCCACCGGCGCCGACGAGTCCGGTTCCGGAACCGCCTCGGGTTCCTGGGACGGGTTGCCGAACAACGCCTCCTGCTCCGACGTCGCCAAACCCGAGAACGACACGCCCACCAGCCGGATCGGGGTGCCCGGCGGCACCGCCACCCCGATCAGCCGCCGCGCCGCCGCACCCAGCGGGCCCAGGTCCGAGGTCGCCGTCGCGAACGTCTCCGCCCGGCTGATCGTCGTGAAATCCGCGTCCCGCACCTTCACCGTCACCGTCCGCGCCGCCCGGCCCGAGGACACCAGCCTGCGGTGCGCGTGCTCCGCCATCCCGTCCACCTCGGTCGCCAACCGCACCGGCTCCGTGATGTCCACGTCGAACGTCGTCTCGGCGCTGACCTGCTTCGCCTCCGCGCGCTCCGCCACCGGGTGGTCGTCCACGCCGTGCGCCAGCCGGTGCAACTCCGCGCCGTGCGCCTGCCCGAGCAGCGCCGTCGCATCGCCCAAGCGCAGCGCCGCCAGCTCACCCACGCTGTACACCCCGATGCGGTGCAACTTCGACTCGGTGACCGGGCCCACGCCCCACAACT
The DNA here is from genome assembly GCF_020176785.1 of Saccharopolyspora sp. 6V. NCBI lineage: Bacteria > Bacillati > Actinomycetota > Actinomycetes > Pseudonocardiales > Pseudonocardiaceae > Saccharopolyspora > Saccharopolyspora sp. 6V. Next base: position 22,122 of record NZ_JAIUKB010000010.1, read on the forward strand.
TCCGCACCGGCAGCCCGGTCAGCAGCTCCAGCTCCTGCTCCGGCGGCACCACCAGCGCTCCGTCCGGCTTCGCCAACCCCGACGCGATCTTCGCCAGCTGCTTGCCGGAACCCGCACCGACCGACGCCGGCACTCCCACCTCGCCGCGGATCCGCTCCCGCAACCCGGCCGCGAACCGTTCCACCTCCGCCGGCTCGGCACCCGCCAGCTCCACCGGCTCCAGGAACGCCTCGTCGATCGACACCTGGCCGACAACCTCCGACACGTCCCGGACGATCTCGAACACGCGGCGGCTCACCGCCTGGTACACACGGCCCCGCGGCGGCAGCACCACCGCCACCGGGCAGCGCCGCCGCGCCTCCGCCATCGGCATCGCCGACCGGGCCCCGTAGGCGCGGGCCTGGTAGCTCGCCCCCGCCACCGTGCCCCGCGGCCCCAAGCCGCCCACCAGCACCGCCCGGTCGGCGACCGTGGGACGGGTGAGCTGCTCGACCGACGCGAAGAACGCGTCCATGTCCACGTGCAGCACCCATCTGCGCATGTGCACATTCAACGAGATGCCACCGACAACGACCACGCACCCCGCCCGGGAGGAAGGGAACCTTCCGGTCACGGATGACACGAAGGTTCCCTTCCTCGCCCTCGGGCGCGGTCAGTCCTCGGCAGGCGCGTCCCGCTCCGGTGGTGCCTCACCGGACCCCTGCTTCGGCGGCGCGAGGAACACGACGCCGCGGTCCAGGTCCAGCGGGCCACCCGGATCGTGCTCACGCCCGGGCGCGCCCTGATCGCCCTCGTGCCGGAGCTTGCGCCCCGGGAAGAGTTCTCCGTAGGAAGCCATGTCCCCAGCGTAGGGCGGTCGCGGCAGGCACGGCACCGATCCGGGCCCTCATGCTGCGAGGAAGGGAACCTTCCGGTCACGGGTGGGAGGAAGGGAACCTTCCTGTCACGCGGAGCTCGTGGGCGCCCGGCGCGTGCGATGAGGGGAACCTTCCTGTCACGGACGCGACGAAGGGAACCTTCCTGTCGCGACGACCCCCGGAACGAAACCGGGCCCCCCCCCGGGGGGGGGGGGGGCGGGGGGGGGGGGCGCGCCCCCCCCCCCCCCGGGCCCCCCCCCCCCGGGGGGGGGGGGGCGCGGGGGGCGCGCGGGGGGGCGCGGGCGGCA
>NZ_JAIUKB010000011.1:0-113013 GCF_020176785.1 Saccharopolyspora sp. 6V
CGGCGAGGGCGTCCGCCCGGTCCTCGCCCGCCGCGGCCACCACGCCGGTTACGCGCCCCCCCCCCCCCCCCCACCCCCCCCCGCCGCCCCCCCCCCCCCCCCCCCCCCCCCCCCCCCCCCCCGGCGGCGGGGGGGGGGGGGGGGGGCGGCGACGCTCACACCCGCGCGCGGGCCCGCCCCCGCCGGGCCTGGGTGACCCGCGGGTCACCGTCGGGGAACAGCTCGAACATGTCGATGAGGTGCTGGCGGACGCGGTTGCGCTCGTCGCCGGAGGTCCGCTTGACGGTGCGCACGAGCCGGTCGAACGCGGCTTCCACCTGCTGCCCGGCGAGTTCGGCGTCGGCGGCGGCGAGCTGAGCGTCGACGTCGTCGGGCGCGGCGTCGGCGCGCTCGATGGCGGCCGGGTCGGCGTTCTCGGCGCGAGCGCTGAACCGGACCTGGGCGAGCGCGGCCTTGGCCTGCTCGTTGGCGGGTTCGGCGTCGAGGATCCGCTGGTAGGCCGCTTCGGCGGCGGCGAAGTCACCGTTCTCCAGCGCGTCTTCGGCGGCGGTGAACCGGGGGTCTTCCGGTTCTTCCTGCTCGCCGGGATCGGCTGCGCCCTGCTCGGCGGCGCTGATGCCGGGGAGCTGTTCGCGCAGCGCGTCGAGCAGCTGGGTGATCCACTGCCGGATCTGCGGTTCGGGCTGCGCGCCGGCGAAGGCTTCGACGGGCTGGCCGCCCGCGATCGCGATCACGGTGGGGATGGACTGGACCTGGAACAGCTGCGCGATCCGCGGGTTGGCGTCCACGTCGACCTTCGCCAGCACCCAGCTGCCGCCGCCTTCGGCCGCGAGGCGTTCGAGCACGGGGGAGAGCTGCTTGCAGGGGCCGCACCACTCGGCCCACAGGTCGACGACGACGGGGACCTGCATGGAGCGGTCCACGACTTCGGCCTGGAAGGTCGATTCGGTGACGTCGATGACCGTCGGGGTCCCGGGGGCCGAGGTGTGCTCGGCGGGGCCGCCTCCGGCGGGCTGCCGGGAGGCGTTGTCCGCTTTGGTCTTCAGCGCGGACAGGTCGACTGCGCCCGCCATCGCGGCGGGCATGGCTGCGTTCTGGCGTGGATCGGGCCTCGTCACCTCTCCATCCTGACACGCGGCGCCTCGCGCGCGGTGCGTGGGCAAGGGTTGTCCGGCAGGGCCGGGAGCTGCGCCGCACGGCCGGTGACGGTCCGCTAGCTCTACCTGAGAGATCAACCTGAACGAGTGTTGATGACCACTCGAAAGGCTGAGGTTACGTGGATTCCCCTCAGGTTTTCCCGGGGTGGTCGCCGAAGGAGCCACTGTGCCTGGTCGGGATCTTGTCTCGATCGGTGCGAGGGGAGCCCCGGGAAAGAGCCGGGACCGAGCTCCCTGCCCGAAGTTCTAGGAGAGGTTTCAGAACGTGCGTATTGCAACCCGCGTCGCCGGCGCTGCCGGCATCGCAGCCCTCGGCATGGTGTCCCTCGGCTCGACCGCCTTCGCCGACACCGCCGGCAACGAAGGTGTGAACCTGGTCGACGACAACAACATCAGCGCGGTGCCGGTGCAGGCCTGCGGCAACAACGTCGGTGCCGCCATCGGCGTCGTGGTGCCGGTCCTGTCGCCGCAGACCAGCGACTGCACCAACGCGCCGGTCGTCGACCACCCCTCCATCAAGGGCTGATCGACCCAGTGCGAACACGACCGGCCGGGGAGTCCGCGAGGGCTCCCCGGCCGGTTCGTTCATTCCCCGGCCGACAGGTGCTCTTCGACGCGGCGCACCTTCTCCTGCAGCTGCCCGGTGTGCCCGGGCCGGATGTCGGCCTTGAGCACCAGGCTGGTGCGCGGCGAGCGCGACGACACCGCTTCGGTCGCCCGCTTCACCACGTCCATCACCTCGTCCCAGTCACCTTCGATCGTGGTGAACATCGAGGTCGTCTCGTGCGGCAGGCCCGATTCGCGCACCACCCGCACCGCCGCCGCGACCGCCTCGCTCACGCCGCCGTCCTCGCCGGAACCGGACGGGGCCACGCTGAACGCCACCAGCATTCGCTCTTCCTCCTGCGCTGTTCGGGCAGATTCAGCACGATCATGCGCGATCCGGCCGGGACCTCGCGCATCGGCGGGCGAATGGTCATTCGTCTCCGCGACGCCCGCTGCTAGCGTCGGGGCATGAGCGCTCGTAGTCCGCTGCCCTTCGATCCCATCGCACGAGCGGCCGAGCTGTGGTCGGAGCGGATCGGACCGTCGACGACGATGGCCGCGGTCACCAGCGTGATGCGGGTCCAGCAGATCCTCCAGTCCGCAGTGGACACCGCGCTGCGGCCGCACAACCTGACGTTCGCCCGCTACGAGGCGCTCGTGCTGCTCACCTTCTCCCGGCGCGGCAGCCTGCCGATGCGCGTGATGGGCGACCGCCTCCAGCTGCACCCGACCAGCGTCACCAACATCGTGGACCGGTTGGAGCACGACGAGCTGGTGCGCCGGGTGCCGCACCCCACGGACCGGCGCACCACCCTGGTGGAGATCACCGACGGCGGGCGGGACCTGATGAAGCGCGCCACCGAATCGGTCACCGAGATCGAGTTCGGCCTGGGTGGGGTGACCGAGCGGCAGACCCAGCAGCTCACCGAACTGCTCGGCAGGGTCCGCCACGCGGCCGGGGACTTCTGAGGCGCACCCGCCGGTACCTCTCGATCATCGCGGCTGCCCCGCGCGTCCCGGTGCGATGAAGGGAACCTTCCTGCCACCGGTGACCGGAAGGTTCCCTTCATCGCATGATCAGTTGAGGGTGCGCAGGACGTGGGCGACCCGCCCCCAGAACGTCGGTTCCGCCGAGTCGCGCCACGTCAGCAGTCCGCGCCGGCTCGCCCAGCGTTCGAAGGCGACGGAGGCCAGCGGCGGGATGGACGACACCAGCGAGGCAACCAGGACGGGGAACGACCAGCGCAGCGGGCTGAACACCACGAGGCAGGTCACGACGTAGCCGGTGAACACGAGCCCGTGGACCCAGCCGAGGACGGTGACGCCCGTCGGCATGCCGAGGCCGTACTTGAACGCCATCGCGATCAGCAGCCCCGCCCACGAGCACGCTTCGGCGATCGCGACGAGGCGGAACCACCCCGCGTAGGTGCGCAACACCGTGAACCAGCCTTTCCGCGCGGCGCCGCCGGTCGGCGCTCGACGTCTTCGAGTGTGCCGGGTGCGCGCGGTCACACGGCCACCGGTGACGGGCGTCGCGTCGTGATCGATCCCGAAACGGAATTGTGACAACCTTGTCCTCCCGGTGGATTCCGCTGGTTTCGATCTTGATTCGGAAAAGTGCGGGGCCGATCGCGGACGAATGATTTCCGCGGTTCCGCTGCGCCGTTCGGCCGCATTTCTGCGCCCGTCGGTATGCAGCGGTGCGGTCGAGCATTGACACCGCTGGCCCGGCCCGGTGGAATCCGCCAGATCATGACAACGTTGTCTGATTCCGGGAATGTTCGGCGCGCCACGATGAACGATGTGGCGCGCCTCGCCGGGGTGAGCATCAAAACGGTGTCTCGGGTGGTCAACGGGGAGCGCGGGGTGCATCCGGGCACGGCGTCCCGCGTTCTCGTCGCGATCGACCAGCTCGGTTTCCGCCGCAACCTGGGGGCGCGAAATCTGCGGCGTGGTGCCGAGACCGGAATCGTGGGCCTCGTCCTGGAGGACGTGGCGAATCCGTTCTACTCGATGTTGACGCGCGCCGTGGAAGAGGTCGTGAGCGCGCAGGGCGCCCAGGTGCTGACCGGTTCTTCCGGCGAGGATCCGGCGCGGGAGCGGGAATTGGTGCTGGAATTCCTGTCCCGCCGGGTCGACGGCCTGCTGGTGGTGCCCGCGGGGGACCGGCACGGCTACCTGGCGCGGGAGGTCGGCACCGGCACCCCGGTGGTGTTCGTGGACCGGCCGGCGGGCGGGGTGGAAGCGGACACGGTGCTGGTCGACAACGTGGGCGGCACCGCGCTGGCCGCACGGCACCTCGCCGAGCACGGGCACCGGCGCATCGCGTTCCTCGGGGACGCGCCGGGCATCAGCACCGCGGCGGAGCGGCTCCGCGGGTTCCGCGAGGGCTGCGCGCAGGCCGGTGTCCCGTTCGACGCCGAGCTGGTGCGGATGGGGCCGCACACCGCGGAGTCGGTGGCGGACGCGCTGGCCGGGCCGCTGCGCGCGGCCACCGCGCTGGTCACGGGGAACAACCGGATCACGGTGCACGCGCTGCGGGCGCTGGCGGGCCGGGTGGCGCGCCCGGCGCTGGTCGGCTTCGACGACTTCGAACTGGCGGATCTGCTGGACCCGCCGATCACGGTGATCACCTACGACGTGCGGGAGCTGGGCGCTTCGGCGGCGCGGGCGGTGTACGCGCGGCTCGGCGGCGACACCGCCCCGCCGCGGCGGCTGGTGCTGCCGACGCGGCTGCTGGCGCGCGGATCCGGCGAGGTGTCGGCGTGAACCGGAACCACCCCCTCGAACCCGGGAAGGTCTGATGTCCGAACCGCTGCTGGAAGCACGCGAACTCACCAAGAGGTACGGCGGCGTGGAAGCGCTGCGCGGCGCCTCGTTCACCGTCCACCCCGGCGAGGTGGTCGCCCTCATCGGCGACAACGGCGCCGGGAAGTCCACCTTGGTCAAGTGCCTGTCCGGTGTGGAGCGCCCGGACTCCGGGCAGGTCCTGATCTCCGGCGAACCGGTGGAGCTGGACTCGCCGGTCGCCGCCCGCGCGCACGGGGTGGAGACGGCCTACCAGGACCTGGCGGTGGCTCCCGACCTCGATCCGGCGGCGAACCTGTACCTGGGGCGGGAGATCCGCCGCCCCGGCCTGCTCGGCAAGCTCGGGATGCTGGACAAGAAGGCCATGCGCAGCCGCGCCGCCGAGCAGTTCGCCACGTTCGGCGTCTCGCTGCCGGACCTGGACGTGCCGATCGGCGCGCTCTCCGGCGGCCAGCGGCAGAGCGTCGCGGTGGCCCGCTCGGTGGCCTGGGCGGACAAGCTGGTGTTCCTCGACGAACCGACCGCCGCGCTCGGCGTGGTGCAGCGGGAGCGGGTCCTCGATGTGGTGCGCCGCGTCCGCGACACCGGGATCTCAGTGGTGCTGATCAGCCACAACATGCCGGAGGTGCGGTCGGTCGCCGACCGCGTGGAGGTGCTGCGGCTGGGCCGCCGCGTCGCCCGCTTCCGCGCCGCCGACGTGAGCTTGGAAGAGCTCGTGGGCGCCATGACCGGGGCGTTGACCCAGGAGGACGAGAGCTGATGCCCGCGACGACACCGAACTCCGAGGTCACCGGAGAGCTCGCCGAGACCCCGAAGGGCTTCCGCGCCCGGCTGGCCGCCTCGCCGACGCTGTGGACCGGGCTGGTGCTGGTGGCGCTGTGCGTGCTGTTCAGCGCGGTGCGCCCGGACGCCTTCCCGACCCTGTTCAACCTGCAGACGCTGCTGGTGCAGGCGGCGCCGCTGCTGATGCTGGCCGTCGGCATGACCTTCGTGATCATCACTTCCGGCATCGACCTGTCCGTCGGTTCGGTGCTGGTGTTCGCCGGGGTGGTGTCCGCGCAGACGATGGAGGCGGTCAGCGGCGGCGACGCCACCGGTGCCGGGTGGGGTGTGATCGCGGTCGGGCTGGTGGTGGCGCTGCTCGGCGGTGCCGCGTGGGGCGTGCTCAACGGGCTGCTGGTGGCGGTGGCGAAGGTACCGGCGCTGATCGTCACGCTCGGCTCGTTCGGCGCGGCTCTCGGCGCCGCGCAGCTGCTCACGAACGGCATCGACGTGCGGACCGTGCCCGCGGCGCTGCGCGAGACCTTCGGCACCGGCACCTCGTTCGGGGTGGTGCCGAACCTGGTGCTGCTGGCCGCGGCGGTCACCCTGCTGGCCGGCTGGGCGCTGCACACCACCCGGTTCGGCAGGCACACCTACGCGATCGGTTCCAACGCGGAGGCGGCGCGGCGCGCGGGCATCGACGTCAGCAGGCACCTGGTCGCGGTGTACGCGCTGACCGGGGTGCTGGCGGGGCTCGCCGGGTTCATGTCGCTGGCCTACTTCGGCACCACGACGATCAGCGGTCACAGCAACGACAACCTCAACGCCATCGCCGCGGTGGTCCTCGGCGGGACCAGCCTGTTCGGCGGCGTGGGCACCATCCTCGGCAGCGTGATCGGCGTGTTCATCCCCGCCGTGCTCGACGCCGGGTTCGTCATGGCCGGGGTCCGGCCGTTCTGGCAACCGATCGCGGTCGGTGCCGTGCTCGTCGCCGCTGTCTGGCTCGACCAGCGGCGCCGCCGGGCGCGCAGCAGCCGCTGACCCGCTTTGCAGCACAACGGTGTGTGGAGGAACAAGTGAAGATCAAGTCGAAGGTGATGGTCGTGCTGGCGGCGGGCGCTCTGCTCGCGGGCTGCGGATCCGGGCAGATCGGGGACGGCGGGGGAGCGGCCACCGACCCGGGCAACAAGAACTTGGCGCTGCTGACCGGCATGCGCGGGGAACCGTTCTACGTCTCCATCGAGTGCGCGGCGAAGGAGGCGGCCGCGGCCGCCGGGTACGAGCTCAACGCGCAGGCCCCGGAGAAGTTCGAGCAGGCCGAGCAGGCGCAGCTGCTCAACGGCGTCGTCAGCTCCCGGCCCGGTGCGGTGATCATCGCGCCGACCGACGACAAGGCGCTCGCCACCCCGCTGCAGCAGGCGAAGGACAACGGTGTGCAGGTCGTGGAGGTCGACACCGCGCTGGAGGACCGGTCGATCGCGGTGAGCTCGCTGTCCTCGGACAACCACGCGGGCGGCGTGCTGGCCGCGCAGACCCTCGCCGAGCTCGTCGGGGACCGGCCCGGTTCGGTGCTGGCGCTGAACACCAAGGCGGGCACCTCCACCACCGACGAGCGGGCCCGCGGCTTCGAGGAGGAGATCGCGAAGCACCCGAACCTGAAGCTGCTGCCCACGCAGTACACCGAGAACGAACCGGCCACCGCCGCGCAGATCGTGTCCGCGACGCTGGCCGCCAACCCGGACCTGGTGGGCGTGTTCGGCACCAATCTCAACACCGGTGAGGGGGCGGGCACCGCGCTCGCCAACGCCGGGCGGTCCGGTCAGGTGCAGCTCGTTGGCTTCGACGCCAGCCCCAAGCAGGTCGACGACCTGCGCAGCGGGCGGGTGCAGGCGCTCATCGCGCAGAACCCCGCCGAGATCGGCCGGGAGGGCGTGAACCGGGCGATCGCCGCCATCAAGGGCGAGCCGGTGGAGCGGGAGACGAAGACCGACATGATCGCGCTCACCCGGGATTCGATGGAGCAGCAGACGCAGCACTTCTACCGCGCCACCTGCTGACGAGGGGGTGCGATGAAGGGAACCTTCCGGTCACCGATGACCGGAAGGTTCCCTTCCCCCCCTCACGCCCGCGCGTTCACGAACTCGCGCAGCAGCGCGTTGAACTCGTTCGGCTTTTCCCGGTTCGGCCAGTGCCCGGCGCCGGGGATCACGTGCAGCTGCGCGCCGGAGATGGCGGTGGCGGCCTGCCGCGACGAGGAGACGGGCACCACCGAGTCCTGCTCGCCGTGGATGAACATCACGGGGCAGCGGAGCTGGTCGAGGTGCGGCCCGTGGTTGACGCGCATGGCGCGCCGCCCCAGCGAGTCCCGCTGCCAGTCGGCGAACACCGAGTCGCGCTGCGCGGCTTCGGCGGCGACCTCGTCGACGATGCTCTCCAGGTCGGGCACCGGACGGTCGCCGGTGAACAGCCGCTTCGCCAGCATCCGGCGGGCCAGTCCGCGGTGCCGCGCCAGCAGCTTCGCGCCGGTGGTGCCGATGAGGTCGACGCGGGTGGCGAGGTAGCTGAGCAGGTGCCGGTCGAGCCGGGCCACGAGCCCGCCGGAGCCGACGAGCACGAGGCCGCGCACCCGCCGCGGGTGCCGCAGCGTGAAGCCGGTGGCGATGCTGCCGCCCAGCGACAATCCGACGATCATGGTGTCCCGCACTCCCCACGCGTCGAGCAGCCAGCGCAGCACCTCCTCGCAGGTGCGCTGGTTGGCGCGGCCGTGCCACGGGAGGCTGCCGCCCTGGCCGGGCAGGTCGGGGACGTAGACCCGGTGGTCGGCGGCGAGCACCGGGATGGCGTGCCGCCAGCTCAGCATCGCGTTGTCCAGACCGCCGCCGTGCAGCAGCACGATCGCGGGCCCCGAGGCTCCCGCGCGGTAGTAGCGGATCTTGCCGGCAGGGAACTCGACGTGGTCGACCTCGACACCCTGGGGCGGGGCGGTCATCTGTACTCCTTGTTCGGGACCGGCGTGCGGCAGTCCGGTGCGGCGACGCGGACCTGCCGATCGTTCGAGCAGACGTGGGCGGGTCCGTCGCGTGGCCGCGTTCGAGCGTGCTGGGGGCGACGACTCCGCCGGGGACGGGCGCACCCCTTCAGATCTCGTGCGGGGGCGCCGGTGTTACTCGGCAGGATAGGCCCGCGCCGGTGCGGACGGGCACCACCCGCCGTGCTGCGCGCGGGGCGTGCCAGGATTCGGAGCGTGAGCACCGCGTATGACTGCAACCGTCCGGACGGCCGGGAATCCGGTCTCGCCGCCGCCGCCAACACCGTCCGAGCAGGTGGCCTGGTGGTCCTGCCCACCGACACCGTGTACGGGATCGGCGCGAACGCCTTCGATGCGGAGGCGGTGGGTGCGCTGCTGGCGGCGAAGGGCCGCGGCCGCGACATGCCGGTCCCGGTGCTGGTCGGCTCGTGGTCGACGATCGACGGCCTGGTCCAGTCCGTGTCGAAGCAGGCCCGCGCGCTGGTGGAGGCGTTCTGGCCGGGTGGCCTGTCGCTGATCCTGCCGCAGGCGCCGTCACTGGCCTGGGACCTGGGCGACACCCGCGGCACGGTGAACCTGCGGATGCCGCTGCACCCGGTGGCGCTGGACCTGCTCCGCGAGGTCGGCCCGATGGCGGTGTCGAGCGCGAACCGCACCGGCAACCCGCCGCCCGCGACGGCGCAGCAGGCGCAGGACCAGCTCGGTGACTCGGTGCAGGTGTACCTGGACGGCGGCCCGACCGGGGAGCCGGTCGCCTCGACGATCGTGGACCTGACCCAGGCGACGCCGCGCGTGCTGCGCCAGGGCGAGATCACCCTGGAGCAGCTCACCGAGGTCCTGGGCGTCGAGGTCGAACCGCTCGCCTGACCGCTGTCCGCCCGTCCCGCTCCCGCGGTGAGGAGTTCGCCGGGAGCGGGAGGAGGCGGACAGGACGGACGATCTTCGCTGATCCGGACCGGTGGTCGTGGCGCGGCTGTTTGCCGATAGCGTTAGCACCCGGATGCGCAACGTGGACAGCGATGAGGAGCGCCGAGCTTGAAGACGCCGTTCCGGTGGCCGGACATCGACCTTCCGCGGGGCGTCGCCCCGCGAGGGTAGAGCCGCCATGGACAACGCACCTCTGTGGGCGCCGGCGGGATTGCCCGTCCGCGAATACCTGCTCGTTCTGCTCACCGCGGCGGCGGTGACGTTCCTGCTGACCGGTCTGGTCCGGCTGCTGGCGATCCGGGTGGGCGCGGTCGCCTACCCGCGCAAGCGCGACGTGCACCTGACGCCGATCCCGCGGATGGGCGGGGTGGCGATGTTCGGCGGGGTGCTCGCGGCGATGTTCCTGGCGAGCAACCTGCCCGCGCTGTCGCGGGGTTTCGACTTCTCCAACGATGCCGCCGCCGCGATCGTGGCCGGTGGGCTGATCGTGCTGGTCGGCGCGTTGGACGACCGCTTCGAACTCGATTCGCTGACCAAGCTCGCGGGGCAGGTGACCGCGGCGGGGATCCTGGTCCTGTTCGGCGTGCAGTGGTTCGGCTTCTGGGTGCCGTGGGGCGGCGACGAGGGGCACATCGGCCAGCTGATGGTGCTCAACAGCAACCAGGGCCAGCTGCTGACGGTGCTGCTGGTCGTCACGATGATCAACGCGATGAACTTCGTGGACGGCCTGGACGGGCTGGCCTCCGGCATCGGCCTGATCGCGGCCAGCGCGACCTGCGCGTTCTGCTTGAGCCTGCTCCAGCAGCACGGCGGCGACGTGACCGCCTACCCGCCGGCGCTGATCGCGGCGTCGATCGCCGGCGCCTGCATGGGTTTCCTGCCGTACAACTTCCAGCCGGCGCGGATCTTCATGGGTGATTCGGGGTCGATGCTGATCGGCTTGATGCTGGCGACGGCGAGCACCTCGGCGTCGGGCAAGGCGGACTACGCGGGCTTCGGCGGCAAGGACCTGCTGGCGCTGCTGTCGCCGCTGCTGGTGCTGGCCGCGGTGCTGTTCGTCCCGCTGCTCGACCTGATCATGGCGGTGGTGCGGCGGACCGCGGCGGGCAAGAGCCCGTTCCACGCGGACAAGATGCACCTGCACCACCGATTGCTGGAGATCGGGCACTCGCAGCGCCGCGCGGTGCTGCTCATCTACCTGTGGGCGGGCGTGCTCGCGTTCGGTGCGGTGTCGTTGACGCTGTTCAGCGCGGCCGTCGTCGGCTGGGTCGCCGGATTGGGCGTGGTGGCGGCAGCTATCATTTCGCTGATTCCGAGAATGGCCGGACGATGGCGATCCGATCGAGGGGCCTGATGAGCGAGACCGAGCAGTCCACCGAGCAGTCCGCGGAGAACCCGCATGCTGCGACGGTGCGCAAGCTGGCCGATGCCATGCTGCGCACCGCGCTGGTGCCGGGCGCCGTGACGGTGCTGCTCGGAGTCGTGGTGTCCGCGGTGCTGGTCGGTGCGACCGGTGCGTTCGGCGCGGTGGTGGGCGGAGCGGTGGCGTTCGGGTCGTCGCTGCTGACGATCTTCCTGATGCGCTGGACGGGTGGGTTGCACCCGATGTTCGTGATGGCGGTGGCGCTCGGCGGGTACGTCGGCAAGATGCTGGTGTTACTCATCGTGATGACCTTGCTGGGCGGGGTCGACGCGCTGCATCCGACATCGCTGGCGCTCACCATGCTGGCCACCATCATGGTGTGGGCCGGAGCCGAGGTCGTTGCCTTCCGCAAGACCAAGATTCCGACCATCGTTCCTGGTCAGTGACGGTGTCGCTGATCTGCAGCGGGTAGCTTCCCGAAACTTGTTACCCGCTGGTATTGTCCGCTTCGGCCAGGTCGCCCATCAGTGTGGCGACCGTCCACCTCTTACTGAACGTATTCGCGCTCACTAGGGTGGGGTCGGCGAACGTGCCAGATCGCGTATCGGGTACGTTACGTGCAAATCATGACGATTCCCCCGGTGGTGTGAACCTCGGGAGAACCGGAAGGAGCCCAGTTGGGCGCGCTGGTGCTGGCCCAAGGCGGACAGTTCGTACCGCCGGGTGCCGATGCTTTTGACCTCCCGCCGATCTTCGGCGGCGTAACCAAACCGATGGTGCTGATCGCACTGTCGGTGGTGATCGTCGGCGCGTACTTCGTGATGGCGACCCGCAACCTGAAGCTGGTACCGGGCAAGTCCCAGTTCGTCGCGGAGTTCCTCTACGAGTTCAGCCGCAACAACATCGCGCGGGAGCAGATCGGGGCGAAGGACTTCCGCAAGTTCGTCCCGCTGATCTTCGCGATGTTCACGTTCGTCCTGGTGAACAACATCTTCGGGATCATCCCGCTGATCCAGTTCCCCACGATGTCGCGCATCGGGTTCCCGATCGCGCTGTTCATCGTCGCGTACGTGGTGATGCACACGGTCGGTTTCGCCAGGCACGGATTCCTCGGCTACTTCAAGCACGTCATGTTCCCCCCGGGCGTGCCGAAGCCGATCTACCTGCTGCTGTCGCCGATCGAGTTCTTCCAGAAGTTCATCGCTCAGCCGGTCGCGCTGGCGATCCGGGTGTTCGCCGCGATGTTCGCCGGTCACCTCATCCTGCTGGTGTTCACCCTGGGCGGGGAGTACCTGCTCATGGAGGCGAGTGCGGGGTTGAAGCCGGTCTCCATCGTCGCTTTCGCCTTCTCCATTGCCTTGACGTTCGTCGAAGCCCTGATCCAGGTGCTCCAGGCGTACATCTTCGCGCTGCTGACCGCGAACTTCATCGGCAGTGCGCTGGCCCAGGAGCACTGAGAGCAAGACCAAGACCTCCGATCCGCGCCGACTCGCGCGGACCGAGTTGAAAGGTAGTGAAAGTGAGCAACATCGTTCTTGCGCAGGCCGCTGAAACCGCTGGGAACATCAACCCCGGTCTGGCCGCGATCGGTTACGGGCTCGGCGCCATCGGCCCGGGCGTGGGCGTCGGCCTGATCTGGGCCGCGGTCATCAACGGCACCGCCCGCCAGCCGGAGGCCCAGGGCCAGCTGCAGGGCATCGCCTGGATCTCCTTCGTCCTGGTCGAGGTGCTCGCCCTGATCGGCCTGGTCGTGTACTTCATCGCCTCCGCCGCCTGATCTTGTTCACGGCTGGAAAGCGTTGGGAGACGTCGTGGTGAAGACACAGATGCTGTTGGCGGCCGAGGGCGGGCACAGTCCCGTCATCCCCGAGCCGTCCGAGATCGTCGTCGGCCTGATCGCCTTCCTGATCCTGCTCTTCGTACTGTGGAAGTACGCGGTGCCGCGCTTCGAGAAGCTCTACGCGGAGCGCAGCGAGCGGATCGAAGGCGGCATCGCCCGCGCCGAGCAGGCCCAGGCCGAGGCGCAGCGGACGCTGGAGCAGTACAAGTCGCAGCTGGCCGAGGCACGTGCCGAAGCGGCGCGGATCCGGGACGACGCGCGGGCCGAGGGCCAGCAGATCGTCGAGGAGATGCGCGCGCAGGCGCAGTCCGAGTCGGAGCGCATCGTCACGCAAGGCCAGAACCAGCTGGCCGCGCAGCGCTCGCAGATCGTCGCCGAGCTGCGCGGCGACCTCGGCCGGCAGGCCGTGGATCTGGCCGGTCGCATCGTCGGTGAGTCCCTCGAGGACGAGACCCGTCGTCGCGGCACCGTGGACCGGTTCCTGGAGGAACTGGAATCCACGTCGGCACCGTCCGGGTCCAGCAGGTCCTGACGGAGCCGGTGCGATGGACACGCACATGATGTGGTCCCCGAAGGTTCCCCCAGAACGAAAGGCCCTGGAGAGTTGAGCACCCTCGTGAACGCCGCGAGCCGCGATGCGCTGGCAGCCACCGAGCTGCAGCTGTTGCAGGCCACCGACGGGGCCGGGGCCGCGGAGATCACCGGCCTCGCCGACGAACTGTTCGGCGTGGCCGCCCTGCTGGGTCGTGAGTCGACCCTGCGCCGGGCGCTGGCGGACGCCTCCACCGAACCCCGTTCGAGGGAGGAACTGGCCAAGCAGCTGCTGGCCGGCAAGCTCGGCGCCCGGGCGCTGCCCGTGGTGGTCGAAGCCGTCCGCTCCCGCTGGTCGAGCGCGAAGGACCTGGTCGGAGGTCTGGAGCGGCTGGCCCGGGTCGCCCTGCTGGTGCAGGCGGAACGGGCGGGCCGGCTGGACGCGGTCGAGGACGAGCTGTTCCGCCTCGGCCGCATCATCGGCGCCGAACTGGAGCTGGAGCGGCTGCTGGCCGATCCGGCCGCTGCCCCCGACGGCAAGACCGCGCTGGTCGACCAGCTGCTCGGCGGCAAGGTCGAACCGGTCACCCAGGCCCTGGTGCGCCAGCTGGTGGCGCACCCGCACGGCGGACACGTCAGCGAAGGCCTGGAGGAGCTCGCGGAGCTCTCGGCGAAGCGCCGGGAGCGTTCGGTGGCGCACGTGCGGTCCGCCGTCGAACTGACCGAGCAGCAGCAGCAGCGGCTCGCGGCCACGTTGCAGCGGATCTACTCGCGGCCCATCGCGGTCCACCTGGAAGTGGATCCTGCGGTCGGCGGCGGCCTGCTGATCAAGGTCGGTGACGAGGTCATCGACGGGACGACCACGGGGCGCCTGCAGTCCCTCCGGCGCGACCTCGCCGACTGACGGCGGGGGCCGCGGCCCGGACACGAACTTCCTTCCAGAACGAACCGAGAGCAGGAACGAGACATGGCGGAGCTGACGATCTCGTCGGACGAGATCCGCAGTGCGATCGAGAAGTACGTCTCCAGCTACTCCCCGGAGGTCAGCCGCGAGGAGGTCGGCGTCGTCACCGATACCGGTGACGGCATCGCCCATGTCGAGGGCCTGCCTTCGGTGATGACCGAAGAGCTGCTGGAGTTCCCCGGTGGCGTCTACGGCGTGGCGATGAACCTGGAGGCTCAGGAGATCGGCGCGGTCATCCTGGGCGAGTCCGCGGGCATCGAAGAGGGCCAGGAGGTCAAGCGGACCGGCAAGGTGCTGTCCATGCCGGTCGGCGACGGCTTCCTCGGCCGCGTGGTGGACCCGCTGGGCGAGGCCATCGACGGCCTCGGCGAGATCAAGGCCGAGAGCCAGCGCGCGCTGGAACTGCAGGCCGCCACGGTCGTGCAGCGCCAGGGCGTCGCCGAGCCGATGCAGACCGGCATCAAGGCCATCGACTCGATGACCCCGATCGGCCGCGGCCAGCGCCAGCTGCTGATCGGCGACCGCAAGACCGGCAAGACCACGGTCGCGGTCGACACGATCATCAACCAGAAGGGCAACTGGGACAGCGGTGACCCTGCCAAGCAGGTGCACTGCATCTACGTCGCGATCGGCCAGAAGGGCTCCACGATCGCCGGCGTGAAGAAGTCCCTCGAGGACGCGGGCGCGATGGAGTACACCACCATCGTCGCCGCCCCCGCCTCGGACTCGCCGGGTCTGAAGTGGCTGGCGCCGTACGCGGGTTCCGCGCTGGGCCAGCACTGGATGTACCAGGGCAAGCACGTCCTGATCGTGTTCGACGACCTCACCAAGCAGGCCGAGGCGTACCGCGCGATCTCGCTGCTGCTGCGCCGCCCGCCGGGCCGCGAGGCCTACCCCGGTGACGTCTTCTACCTGCACTCCCGCCTGCTGGAGCGTTGCGCGAAGCTGTCGGACGAGATGGGCGCCGGCTCGATGACGGGTCTGCCGATCATCGAGACCAAGGCGAACGACGTGTCGGCCTACATCCCGACGAATGTCATCTCGATCACCGACGGCCAGTGCTTCCTGCAGTCGGACCTGTTCAACTCCGGTCAGCGCCCCGCGATCGACGTCGGCATCTCGGTGTCCCGCGTCGGTGGTTCCGCGCAGATCAAGGCGATGAAGTCGGTCACCGGCTCGCTGAAGATCGACCTGGCGCAGTTCCGCGAGCTGGAGGCGTTCTCCGCCTTCGCCTCGGACCTGGACGCCGCGTCGAAGGCGCAGCTGGACCGCGGTGCCCGCCTGATGGAGCTGCTCAAGCAGGGCGCAGGCGACCCGCTGCCCGTCGAGGAAGAGGTCGTGTCCCTGTTCCTGGGGACGAAGGGCCACGTCGACACCGTTCCGGTGAACGACGTGCGGCGCTTCGAGTCGGAATTCCTCGCCTACCTGCGCCGGACCCACGAGTCGCTGCTCAAGGACATCGTCGAGAGCAAGAAGCTCTCCGACGACGGCCAGAAGCTGATCGTGGACTCGGTGGAGGAGTTCAAGAAGCAGTTCACGACCTCCGACGGCACCTCGCTCACGCAGGAGGCCGACGCCGAGGCGATGGACGCGAACGCGGTGGGCAAGGAAACCGTCCAGGTCAACAAGCCCGCCCCGAAGAAGTGACCGGGTAGCCATGGCCAATCTTCGAGAACTGCGAGACCGCATCCGGTCGGTCAAGTCGATCCGGAAGATCACCAAGGCGCAGGAACTGATCGCCACCTCCCGCATCATGCGGGCCCGGACCAGGGTCGAGGCATCCCGGCCGTACGCGGCCGAGATCACCAAGTCCCTGTCCGAGCTGGCAGGCGCGAGCTCGCTGGACCACCCGCTGCTGGTGGAGCGGGACAACCCGAAGCGGGCCGCGGTGCTCGTGGTGACCAGTGACGGCGGCCAGTGCGGCGGCTACAACTCCAACGTGCTGCGCGCGGCGGAGGAGCTGCAGAGCCTGCTGCGCGAGCAGGGCAAGACCCCGGTGCTGTACGTGATCGGCCGCAAGGGCGACGCGTACTACCGGTTCCGCCAGCGCCCGGTCGCGGCCAGCTGGACCGGCTTCGCCGAGAAGCCCGCCTACTCGGACGCCGCCGAAGTGGGGGAGACCCTGGTCAAGGCGTTCCTCGCGGGCGCCGACGACTACCCCGACGACGGCGGGCCGGACGGTACGCTGGGCGTGGACGAGCTGCACGTGGTGCACACCGAGTTCGTCTCGATGCTGACTCAGCGGCCGACCGTCACGCGGATCGCCCCGCTGGAGGTCGAGTACTCCGACGAGCCGAAGAAGCCGCGGTCGGTGTACGACTTCGAACCGGACGCGGACACGTTGTTCCGCGCCCTGCTGCCGAAGTACATCAACACCCGGATCTTCGCCGGGCTGCTGGACTCGGCGGCGTCCGTCTTCGCGGCGCGTCGTACCGCGATGAAGGCGGCCACGGACAACGCGGACGAACTGATCCGCAACCTCAGCCGTGAGGCCAACCAGGCCCGCCAGGCCCAGATCACCCAGGAAATCAGCGAGATCGTCGGTGGTGTCGAGGCGCTCTCGTCAGCAGGAAGTGAGTGACATGACTGCGACTGCCACTAGCACGGCTACTGGCACCGGCCGCGTCGTCCGGGTTCTCGGCCCGGTCGTGGACGTCGAGTTCCCGCGCGACCAGGTGCCCGACCTCAACAACTCCCTCACCGTGGACATCACGGCCGAGGCCATGGCGAAGACGCTGACGCTCGAGGTCGCCCAGCACCTCGGCGACAGCGTGGTGCGCTGCGTGTCGATGCAGCCGACCCAGGGCCTCGTCCGGGGCGTCGCGGTGCGCGACTCCGGCGAGGGCATCTCGGTGCCGGTGGGCGACGTGGTCAAGGGCCACGTGTTCAACGCCCTCGGGCACTGCCTCGACGAGCCGGGCTACGCCTCGGACGCCGAGCGCTGGTCCATCCACCGCAAGGCTCCGGCGTTCGACCAGCTCGAAGGCCGCACCGAGGTGCTGGAGACCGGTATCAAGGTGATCGACCTGCTCACCCCGTACGTGCAGGGTGGCAAGATCGGCCTGTTCGGCGGTGCGGGTGTCGGCAAGACGGTGCTCATCCAGGAGATGATCCGCCGCGTCGCCAAGAACTTCGGTGGCACCTCGGTGTTCGCCGGCGTCGGCGAGCGCACCCGTGAGGGCAACGACCTCTGGGTCGAGATGGCGGAGTCCGGCGTGCTCGCCGACACCGCCCTCGTCTTCGGGCAGATGGACGAGCCGCCGGGCACCCGCATGCGGGTCGCCCTGTCGGCGCTGACCATGGCGGAGTACTTCCGCGACGTCCAGAACCAGGACGTGCTGCTGTTCATCGACAACATCTTCCGGTTCACCCAGGCGGGTCAGGAGGTGTCCACCCTGCTGGGCCGGATGCCTTCCGCGGTGGGTTACCAGCCGACGCTGGCCGACGAGATGGGTGAGCTGCAGGAGCGGATCACCTCGACCCGCGGCAACTCGATCACCTCGATGCAGGCGATCTACGTGCCCGCGGACGACTACACCGACCCGGCGCCGGCGACCACCTTCGCCCACCTGGACGCGACGACGGAGCTTTCCCGGCCGATCTCGCAGATGGGCATCTACCCGGCGGTCGACCCGCTGACCTCCAGCTCCACCATTCTGGACCCGGCCGTCGTGGGCGACGAGCACTACCGCGTCGCCCAGGAGGTCAAGCGGATCCTCCAGAAGTACAAGGAGCTGCAGGACATCATCGCCATCCTCGGCATGGACGAACTGTCCGAAGAGGACAAGGTGACGGTGCAGCGGGCGCGGCGCATCCAGCGCTACCTGTCCCAGAACTTCTTCGTGGCGAAGCAGTTCACCGGCCAGGACGGCTCCTTCGTGCCGGTGAAGGAGACCATCGAGGCGTTCGACAAGCTCTGCAAGGGCGACTTCGACCACTACCCGGAGCAGGCCTTCCTGTCCATCGGTGGTCTGGAGGACCTGGAGCAGGCCTACAAGAAGCTCACCGAGAAGTGAGCCCCGGTCTTCGTCGCGGTGCACCACCGCGGCGAAGACCCACCGGCAGCGGGTCGGGGTCCGGTCACGGGCCCCGGCCTTCTTTTTCGCCCTTCCCCGAGGAAGGGAACCTTCCGGTCACCCGTGATCGGAAGGTTCCCCTGCTCGCACCCCTCCGGATGTGACGCGGCCCTGCTCGGCCCGTCACCAGGGCCCGCCTGGCGTTGGCTAGACTGCGGGCTGTACACCCGACAAAGGAGACGCGCGTGGCCAACATGTCCGTCCAGCTGGTCGCTGTCGAGCGCCGCCTGTGGTCCGGTGAGGCGACCACCGTCGTGGCCCAGACGACCGAAGGCGAGATCGGCATCCTGCCGGGGCACGAGCCGCTGCTCGGCCAGCTCGTCGAGGGTGGCGTCGTGAAGATCACCACGACCGATGGCGACACCGTCACCGCCGCCGTGCAGGGCGGATTCCTGTCCGTCACCGCCGATGGCGTCAGCGTCCTCGCCGAGTCGGCCGAACTCGCCCAGGAGATCGACGTCGCGCAGGCCCGCGCCGACGCCAAGAGCGACGACGAGGAAGCGCGCACGAGAGCGCTGAGTCGACTTCGGGCGGCCGGGCAGTCGGTCTGACGGGCCGCAGAACATGGGCTCCGCGGGCGTGTGGTCGATCATCGTTTTCGGGCTGGTGCTGCTCCTGGCGGCCGCGGCCCTGAGCGTGGTGCTGGCCGCGCGCCGGCGGTTGCAGCAGTTGCGCGCCGGCGGAATCGACGTGGCGCTGCGGCTGCGCACCGACGACCGCGGGCGGGGCTGGCACCTCGGCGTCGCGCACTACCGCGGTGAGGAGTTCACCTGGTACCGGGTGCTGAGCCTGCGTTCCGGCCCGAACTGGGTGGTGAACCGCCGGGAGGTGGAGATCGCCACCCGCCGCGAGCCCTCGGCGTCCGAGGTGTACGCGCTGCCGCAGGCGGCCACCGTGCTGCACCTGACCGGTCGCGGCGAGGAGATCGAGGTCGCGATGGGCGCGGATGCGCTCACCGGCTTCCTGTCCTGGTTGGAGTCCGCTCCGCCCGGGCGTTCCGTGCCCTGGGCTTCCTGAGCCCGCAGCGTCCAGCGCCCCCTCTTCGGAGGGGGCGCTTTTTCGCGCGCCGGGTCCGGAGGAAGGGAACCTTCCTGTCACCGGTGACCGGAAGGTTCCCTTCATCGCACCGGGTGCGCGGTGCCGCCGTGTTCGGCGCAGACGTCGCGCAGCAGGCCGAGGAACACCTCGGCGAGCTCGGTGGGGGAGTGCGCGGGCAGCACGGCGTGCACCCGCCGGAACAGCGCGGACTCGTCGAGTTCCCGGGTGACGGTGCCCGGCACGTCGCCGATGGCGAGCCGCGGCAGGAAGGCGACGGCGACTCCGGCGGACACCACGGCCTGCGCGACGGCGTACGACTCGGATTCGAACGGGACGTGCGGGGTGAACCCGGCGGTGCGGGCCAGGTCGTCGAGCTGGCGCCGGTTCGGCAGTTCCCGCGGCGCGCACGCCCACGCGTCGGCGGCGAAGTCCCGCAGCACCAGCGGGGATCCACCGGTGGCGGCCGGGTGGCGTTCGGGCAGCACGGCGAGCACCGGGTCGTCGAGCAGCGGCACCAGCCGCACCCCGGCGGGCGGGTGCAGCGGTTCGCCGTAGGAGGCGACGAGCGCCAGGTCCAGTTCGCGTTCGGCGACGAGCGCGTTGCCCTCGGTGGGGCCGAGGTCCACGACGGACAGCTCGCTGTCCGGGTGCAGCCGGTTCAGCGCGGCCAGGGCTTCGGGCAGCAGCCGCACGCCCGCGGTGGGGAAGGCTCCGAGCCGCAGCCTGGTGCGGTGCAGCCGCAGGTGCCGCGCCCGGTCCGCTTCGGCGCCGCGCAGGGCGTGCGCGATCCGGTCGGCGCGTTCGGCGAGCTGCTCCCCGAGCGAGGTGAGCCGGACGCCGTGCGGGAGGCGTTCGACGAGCGCGGTGCCCGCTTCCCGCTCCAGCCGGGCGAGCTGCTGGGACACCGCGGGCGGGGTGCGCCCGGTGAGCTCGGCGGCACGGGTGACGCTGCCGCCCTCGCGCAACGCCAACAGCAGCAGCAACTTCACCGGGTCCATGAAGCTCCACTTTAGCCATCGGAAGCCGGAGTAACTGGCGGTGAAGGCTTCGGCTCGGAAAGACTGGGCGCATGATGGACGCGACCCCGGACAGCGGCCGGTTCACGATCACCGCCGAATCGATCGCCGGTGCGGACGCCACGGCCGCGCTGGAGCAGTACGTCGCCGAGCTGGCGCAGGTGTTCCCCGCCGGGTTCGACCCGGGCCGGGCGGCCCCGCCGGAACCGGGCGATTTCGCGCCGCCGCGCGGCCGCTTCCTGCTGGTCCGGGACGCGGCGGGCGCGGTGCGGGGCTGCGGCGCGGTGCGGGTGCTGGAGCCCGGCATCGCGGAGATCCGGCGGATGTGGATCTCCCCGGTGCTGCGCGGTCGCGGCGCGGGCCGGGCGTTGCTGGCCGAGCTGGAGCGCAGCGCGGCGGAGCTGGGGTGCGGAGTGGTGCGCCTGGACACCGCCGCCGAGCTGCACGCCGCGCGCGCCCTGTACGGCTCGGCCGGTTACGCGGAGATCCCCGCCTACAACGACAACGAGTACGCCCGGCACTGGTTCGAGAAGGTGCTGGGCTGAGCGCTCCTAAGCTGGTCGCATGCACATCGAGATCGCCGAGTTCGACCATCCCGACGCGCAGCGGCTGATCGAGGAGGTCCAGCAGGAGTACGTGGGCCGCTACGGGCGCCGGGACGAGACACCGATCGACTCCGGGCAGTTCAGCGCCCCGCGCGGCACGTTCCTGCTCGGCTACCTCGCGGCGGAACCGGTCGCCATCGGCGGCTGGCGGGTGTACGACCCGGCGGAGTCGGAATTCGCGGACGGCGACGTCGAGCTCAAGCGGATGTACGTGTCGCCCGGCGCGCGGGGCCGCGGCCTGGCGCGGCGGCTGCTGGCCGAGCTGGAGGAGCGGGCCGCGGCGGCCGGGCACAAGCGGATCCTGCTGGAGACCGGGAACCGGCAGCCGGAGGCCATCGCGCTGTACCGCTCGGCGGGCTACTCCGGCATCCCGGCGTTCGGCCCGTACCGCGGCGATCCAGATTCGGTGTGCTTCGCCAAGCGGCTGTGACCGGTCAGGCGCCGCCGCCCGGGCGCCACAGCACGTCACCGTCCGGGTTGGCGACGCGGGCGAGGATGAACAGCAGGTCGGAGAGCCGGTTCAGGTACTTGGCGGCGAGCGCGTTGCTGCGCTCGGCGTCGACCTCCAGCAACGCCCACGCAGAGCGCTCCGCCCGCCGCGCCGTGCACCGGGCCTGGTGCAGCAGCGCACCGCCGGGGGTGCCGCCGGGGAGGATGAACGAGTTCAGCTTCGGCACCTGCGCGTTGTACTCGTCGCACCAGCCTTCGAGCCGGTCGATGTAGTCCTGGGTGACCCGCAGCGGCGGGAACTCGGGGTTCGGCACCACCGGGGTGGACAGGTCGGCGCCCACGTCGAACAGGTCGTTCTGCACGGTCCGCAGCACCTCGACGATCGCCGCGTCGAAGCTCGCGGTGGCCAGCGCCACTCCCAGCACCGAGTTCGTCTCGTCCACGTCGGCGTAGGCGACCAGCCGCGGATCGGTCTTGCTGATCTGCGAGTTGTCCGAGAGCCGCGTGGTGCCGGCGTCGCCGGTCCGGGTGTAGATCTTCGTCAGGTGTACGGCCATGCCTTCCAGGGTAGGTGCTGCGCGCCGGTTGATCGTGGGATGAAGGGAACCTTCCGGTCACCGGTGGCAGGAAGGTTCCCTTCATCGCCCGGCCGCGGCCCGGCGCACCCGCCACGGACGGGGCGGCGCCCGGCCCGTAACCTGCTGTTCGTGAGTGAGCACTTCCGCGTGCACGGCGGGGCGCGCCTCGTCGGCGAAGTCGATGTGGTCGGCGCGAAGAACAGCGTGCTGAAGCTGATGGCGGCCGCGTTGCTGGCCGAGGGCACGACGACGATCACCAACTGCCCGGAGATCCTGGACGTCCCGCTGATGGGCGACGTGCTGCGCAGCCTGGGCTGCGAGGTCGCCATCGAGGGCCGCACCGCGTACATCACGACGCCCGCGGAGATCAGCCACGAGGCGGTGTCGCCGTCGATGGGCAAGCTGCGCGCCTCGGTGTGCGTGCTGGGCCCGCTGGTGGCGCGGTGCCGCAAGGCCGTGGTGACGTTGCCGGGCGGCGACGCGATCGGTTCGCGTCCGCTGGACATGCACCAGAGCGGGCTGCGGCAGCTCGGCGCGACCAGCCACATCGAGCACGGCGCGGTGGTGGCGGAGGCGGAGAACCTGCGCGGCGCCCAGATCTGGCTGGACTTCCCGAGCGTGGGCGCCACGGAGAACATCCTGATGGCCGCGGTCCTCGCCGAAGGCACCACGATGATCGACAACGCGGCGCGGGAGCCGGAGATCGTCGACCTGTGCGTGATGCTCCAGCAGATGGGCGCGAAGATCGAGGGCGCGGGCACCTCGACGCTCACCGTGCACGGGGTGACCTCGCTGAAGGCGGTGGAGCACCGCGTCATCGGCGACCGCATCGTCGGCGCCACCTGGGCGTTCGCCGCGGTGGCCACCCAGGGAGACATCAAGGTGCGCGGGGTGGACCCGCACCACGTGAACCTGGTGCTGGAGAAGCTGCGCAGCGCGGGCGCCGAGGTCGTGGTGGGCGATGAGGAGTTCCGCGTGGTCGCGGACCGCCGCCCGCTGGCCGTGGACTACGTGACGCTGCCGTACCCGGGGTTCGCGACGGACCTGCAGCCGATGGCGCTGGCGCTGTCGGCGGTGGCCGACGGCACGTCGATGATCACGGAGAACCTGTTCGAGTCCCGCTTCCGGTTCATCGAGGAACTGGTGCGGATGGGCGCGGACGCGCGCACCGACGGGCACCACGCGGTGGTGCGCGGGTTGGAGCGGCTCTCCAGCGCCCCGGTGTGGGCGTCGGACATCCGCGCCGGGGTCGGCCTGGTGCTGGCCGGGTTGTGCGCGGACGGCGTGACCGAGGTGTGGGACGTGTTCCACATCGACCGGGGTTATCCGAACTTCGTGGAGAACCTGCGCAGCCTGGGTGCCTACATCGAGCGCGTCACGGACTGACCGACCGGCGGCGGACTCCTCGCGGCTCAGCAGCTCCCGACGGCTCCGCGGTTCGGCCGCCGCTGAGGTTCCGCCACCCGAGCACCACGTGGCCGAAGTGGAGTCTGCATCAGCCGCTCTCGAAGGCCACCCGGAGGCCTAGGGCGATCATCACGGTGCCGGTGGCGCGTTCCAGCGCGAGCTTCACCTTCCGGCGGCTGAGTAGTTCGCGCAGGCCGCCGACCAGCCAGGACGCCAGCCGCCAGTACACCAGCGCCACGGCCAGGAACGCCACGGTGAGGATCATCGAGGTGAGCGCGCGCGGTTCGCCGGGCGAGATGAACTGCGGCAGCAGCGTCAGGAACAGCAGGATGATCTTCGGGTTGAGCACGTTGCTCACCAGGCCCTGCCGGAACGCCGCGCGCCGCGTCAGCCCCCCGGCGACCGGCCGCGGTTCCGGCAGCGCCGCCGCGGGCGCCTCGTGCCGGTTCCGGATGCTCTTCCACAGCGTCGTCGCGCCGAGCCACACCAGGTAGGCGGCGCCGCCGAGCTTGAGCGCCGTGTAGGCGACGGCGGAGGCCGCCAGCAGCGCGGAGAGCCCCGCCACCGAGATCGCCGCGTGCACCAGCAGGCCGGCGCAGCAGCCGAGCCCGGTCCACCACATCCCGGTCGAGCCGCCGCGGATGCTGTTGCGCAGCCCGAGCGCCATGTCCGGCCCGGGGGCGAGGGTCACCACGATCACGAACAGCACGAAGGGCACGAGTTGAGCTGGCACCAGCGCAGGATAAGGAGCCGGGGCGGGTTCCGTCACGTGATTCCGGGCGCCCGCGACGGGCGCCACAGCCGCGCGTGACCGGGACCGGTGCGATACCGGTCAAACCCCCCGTTCGTGCAAGCAGAGCAGTTGGTAGGCGGCCACGGATTGGGCGTCGGTGACCGCGCCGCCGCGGATCATCCGCTCGAACTCGGCGCGTTCGAACCACGCCGCCCGCATGTCCTGCTCCTCCGGTTCCCGTTCGTGCTCGCCCGCGGTGAGCCCGGTCGCCAGGTATGCGCGACCGCGCTGGCTGGACATGCCCGGCGCCACGTCCAGGCGTCCCAGCTCGGTGAGCCGCTCGGCGCGCAGGCCCGTTTCCTCGCGCAGTTCGCGGGCGGCGAGTTCGGCGGTCTCGACTTCGGCGCGGTCGGGCGCGGTGCCCTGCGGGAACTCCCAGCGGCGTTGCCCGAGCGGGTAGCGGAACTGCTCGACCAGGTGAATCCGGTCGCCGTCCAGCGGGATGATCAACGCGTAGTCCGGTTTGTCCACCACGCCGTAAATGCCGTCGGACCCGTCGGGGCGGCGGATGCCGTCCTCCCGGACGGTCATCCACGCGTTGGCGTACACCTCGCGGCTGCTCGTCATGCGCATCCGACCATCGTCCACCGCCCCGCCGCGCGCCGGTCGCGCGGTGTGCGGAAGGGAACCTTCCGGTCATGGCTGCGCGGAAGGTTCCCTTCCCGTCGACCCGGGCTCAGTTGAGCTTGGACCGCCGCAGCCCGTACCCGAGGTACACGGCGAGCCCCGCCACCATCCAGATCGCGAAGACGAGCCAGGTCACCCGGTCCAATCCGAGGATCAGGTAGGCGCACAGCGCGACCCCGAGCAGCGGCACCCACGGCATCAGCGGGGTGCGGAAGGACCGCTCCAGGTCGGGTTTGCGCCGGCGCAGCACGATGACGCCGATGTTGACGACGCCGAACGCGACGAGCGTCCCGATGCTGGTGGCGTCGGCGAGGCTGCTCAGCGGCACCACGGCGGCGAGGGCGGCCACCAGCAGTCCGACGATCATGGTGTTGTGCGCGGGCACGGCCCGGCGGTTGACCGCGGACAGCTTGGCGGGCATCAACCCGTCCCGGGACATCGACACCAGGATCCGCGTCTGCCCGTACAGCACGGTGAGCACCACGGAGGCGATGGCGACGACGGCGCCGAAGGCGAGCAGCACCGCGGGCCAGCCCTGGCCGGTGACGATCTCCAGCGCGGTGGCCAGCGAGGCGTCCGACCCGCCGAGCACGTCGGTGCCGACGGCGCCGACGGCGGCGAACGCGACCACGACGTAGACGAGGGTGACGATCGCGAGCGAGATCATGATGGCCCGCGGCAGGTCCCGCTTCGGATTGCGCGCTTCCTCGCCCGCGGTGGAGGCGGCGTCGAAGCCGATGAACGAGAAGAACACCGCGGACGCCCCGGCGGAGATCCCGGCGATGCCGGCGGGCGCGAACGGGGTGAGGTTGTCCGAGCGGAACGCGGTCAGCGCCACGCAGACGAAGAACACCAGCACGCCGATCTTCAGCAGCGTGGTGGCGGTGGTGACGGCGGCGCTCTCCCGCACGCCCATCATCAGCACGGCGGTGGCCAGCAGCACCACGATGACGGCGGGCACGTTGACCACGCCGCCTTCACCGGGTGGCGCGGACAGCGCGTCGGGCAGGGTGAGCCCGATGGTGCCGCGCAGGAACTCGTTGAGGTAGCCGCCCCAGCCGACGGCGACCGCGGCCACCGAGACGCCGTACTCCAGCAGCAGGCACCAGCCGCAGATCCAGGCGACGAGTTCACCGAGCGTGGCGTAGGCGTAGGAGTAGGCCGATCCGGAGACGGGCACGCTGCCCGCCAGTTCGGCGTAGGACAGCGCGGAGCAGAGCGCGGCGAGACCGGCCAGCACGAACGACACGACGACGGCCGGGCCCGCGGCGGGCGCGGCTTCGGCGAGCACCACGAAGATGCCGGTGCCGAGGGTCGCGCCGACGGACAGCGCGATGAGCGGCACGAGTCCGAGCGTGCGGTGCAGCGCGGTGTGCGAGCCGTCGTCGGCGAGGCGCTCGACCGGTTTGACTCGGGTGAACAGCTGGGCGTACGACACGGGAACGCACGGTAGACCCGGTGCGACTGGTGATCTTTCGAAGGTTCGCCTGCCCTGAACCGGCATGGGTGCTCGACATCGTGATCGTCGCCCGTACCCTGTGCCGGGTGCGTCTTGTCATCGCTCGCTGCAAGGTCGATTACGTCGGCCGCCTCACCGCGCACCTGCCCATGGCGCAGCGCCTGCTGCTGGTGAAGGCGGACGGTTCGGTCTCGGTGCACTCCGACGACCGCGCCTACAAGCCGTTGAACTGGATGAGCCCGCCGTGCTGGCTCATCGAGGATCCCGGCGTGTGGACGGTGCAGAACAAGGCCGGCGAGAAGCTGGTGATCAGCCTCGAAGAGGTGCTGCACGACTCCAAGCACGAGCTCGGCCCGGAACCGGGCCTGGTCAAGGACGGCGTCGAGGCGCACCTGCAGCAACTGCTGGCCGAGCACGTCACGACGCTCGGCGACGGGTGGTCGCTGGTGCGCCGCGAGTTCCCGACGGCGATCGGTCCGGTGGACCTGATGTGCCGGGATTCGGACGGTTCCAGCGTCGCGGTCGAGATCAAGCGCCGCGGCGAGATCGACGGGGTGGAGCAGCTGACCCGCTACCTGGAGCTGTTGAACCGGGATCCGCTGCTGTCCCCGGTGACGGGCGTGTTCGCCGCGCAGCAGATCAAGCCGCAGGCGCGGACGCTGGCCGAGGACCGCGGCATCCGGTGCGTGACCTTGGACTACGACCAGCTGCGCGGGATCGAGCCGGACGAGTTCCGGCTGTTCTGATCCGCCACCGGGTGAAACCCGACTTTCGAACGTGTGTTCACTCCGCTGAGTGATGATTTCCGCGGTGGGGCGCGGAACACTGGAGGCATGATCAGCCTAGCGCTCCGCGCCTCCGCTCCTGCTCCTCGTCCTGCCGGCCGTGTCGACGGCCGGTGTTCGGCGTGGCCGGCCGGGTTCGGCGGCCCACCTGCGCGCACCGCCCGCCCCGGCGCTCCGCCGGTGCGCGAACCGGCTCGGTGCGCCTCCGGCGGCTCGGGTTGATTTCCGTTTTCTCCTGTGGACTGGTCCGGTGCGGCGTGGTGGATTCACCGTCCGCGTTGGTTCGGCGTCGGTTCGTGGTGGGTTTCCGGTGCCGCTGCTGCGGCTGACTGTCCGTGATGTTTCCGCTGCTCGGGGGAGTGTCGATACCTCCGAAAGGTGACGCTCAACGAATTGGTATCGGTCCAGTGTGAGTGGTCCCACTGTGCGGTAGTGTCCGTCTGCCGCCGATCGGGTGGTGATTATCGTTGGACTTTGTTGGGTCTGGAGGTGGGGTAGCCGTGGACGTGCTAGCCCAAGAAGAGTTGCGGCTCGATGCCAGTGCGGTCGACTACGTGCTGCTCGCGCTGTACTTCGCGTTCGTGCTCGGAATCGGCTATCTCGCCCGGCGCTCGGTCTCCACGAGCTTGGACTTCTTCCTGTCCGGGCGCGCGCTGCCGGCGTGGGTGACGGGGTTGGCCTTCATCGCCGCCAACCTGGGCGCGATCGAGATCATCGGCATGTCGGCGAACGGCGCCGAGTACGGCATGCCGACCATGCACTACTTCTGGGTCGGTGCGGTCCCGGCGATGCTGTTCCTCGGCATCGTGATGATGCCGTTCTACTACGGCTCGAAGGTCCGCAGCGTTCCCGAGTTCATGCTGCGCCGGTTCGGCAAGCCCGCCCACCTGGTCAACGGCATCAGCTTCGCCGTCGCCCAGGTGCTCATCGCGGGCGTCAACCTGTACCTGCTGGCGAGTATCGTGAACGTGCTGCTGGGCTGGCCGCTGTGGGTCTCCGTGCTGGTGGCCGCCGCGATCGTGCTCACCTACACCGCGCTCGGCGGGCTGTCGGCGGCGATCTACAACGAGGTGCTGCAGTTCTTCGTGATCGTCGCGGCACTGCTGCCGCTGACGCTGGTCGGCCTGCACAAGGTCGGTGGCTGGGACGGCCTGGTCGAGAAGATCAGCGCCAGCCCGGGCGGGGCCGAGCAGCTCTCGGCGTGGCCGGGCACCGAGCTCACCGGCTTCACCAACAGCTTCCTGAGCGTGCTGGGCATCGTGTTCGGCCTCGGCTTCGTGCTGGCCTTCGGCTACTGGACGACGAACTTCGTCGAGGTGCAGCGCGCCATGGCCTCCAAGAGCATGTCCGCGGCCCAGCGCACCCCGATCATCGGTGCCTTCCCCAAGCTGCTGATCCCGTTCATCGTCATCATCCCCGGCATGATCGCCGGCGTCGCGGTGCAGGAACTCGTCGCCTACAAGGCGACCGAGACCGGCAGCGTGGACTACAACGACGCGATCCTGCTGCTGATGCGCGACCTGCTGCCCAACGGCATCCTCGGCGTGGCGCTGGCCGGTCTGCTCGCCTCGTTCATGGCCGGCATGGCGGCGAACCTGAGCTCGTTCAACACGGTCTTCACCTACGACATCTGGCAGGCGTACATCGCCAAGGACCGGCCGGACCAGTACTACCTGAAGATGGGTCGCTGGGTCACCGTCGGTGCCACCGTGATCGCCGTCGGCACCGCGTTCATCGCCTCCGGTTACTCCAACCTGATGGACTACCTGCAGCAGCTGTTCTCGTTCTTCAACGCGCCGCTGTTCGCCACGTTCATCCTGGGCATGTTCTGGAAGCGGATGACCCCGACCGCGGGCTGGCTCGGCCTGGTGCTGGGTACCGTCTCCGCGGTCGCGGTGTTCGGCCTCTCCGAGGCCGGGGTGCTGGACCTGCCGGGCCAGGGCGCCAGCTTCGTCGGTGCCGGTGCCGCGTTCGTCGTCGACATCGTGGTCAGCGTGCTGGTGAGCGTGGTGACCCGGCCGAAGCCCGAAGCCGAGCTGGTCGGTCTGGTGTACTCGCTCACGCCGCGGACCAAGCTCCAGGCCTCGAACTCGGGTGAGGACGCGGGCTGGTACCGCAAGCCCGGCTTGATGGCGGGCATCGTCCTGGTGATCACCATCGTGCTCAACATCGTCTTCGGCTGACCGGAGGAACCCCATGGCTACTGAGACAAGCAAGCGCACCGCGGGCGCCTTCGACATCCGGCTGATCATCGCCGTGCTGTTCTTCCTGTACGGCTTGGTGCTCACCGTGCTCGGGGCCACCGCGAGCTCCGAGGACGTGGCGAAGGCCGCGGGCATGAACATCAACCTGTGGAGCGGCGTCGGCATGCTCGTCTTCGCCGTCCTGTTCGCCCTGTGGGTCCGGTTGCGGCCCATCGTGGTGCCCGCGGACGTCTCCGAGGACACCGCGACCGAACACTGACCGGGACCTTCCCGCCCGGTCACCGGGCGGAACGGCCCGTCCGCGCGGCGTCGTCGACCACGGCTTCGGCCTGGTCGGCGGCGCCGCGTTCGCACGTCCGGGCCCGGGACGCGCGACCGCCGCCGCGCCGACCGAGGTGCGGTCCGACGGCGGTGCGCCGCGAACCCGGGAGCCCGCTGCCGCGGCCGCGCGGGCGGGCGAGGACTTCGCGCCGTTCACATGCGAACCCGGCATTAGTTCGCAGAACCTGCCGCTGAGCGCGGGATTTCCGTAGGCTGCCGATTCACAACGACCATTGACACGGTGGGAGGCAGCACATGACCCGGACCGCCAGCGGCGAGGCCGAGCCGATGGCCGCAGCGAGCTCAGCGCAGACCACGTTCGACTCGCTCGACCCGCGTACCGGCGAAGTCGTGGGCCGGTACCCGCTGCACGACGCCACCGAGGTCAACGAGATCGTCGAATCCGCCCGGGTCGCCGGGCGGTGGTGGGCGGAGCTCGGCTTCGCGGAGCGCAAGAAACGACTGGACCAGTGGCGCGCCCTGCTGGTGCGCGGCATCGACGAGCTGGCCGGGGTGATCTGTTCGGAGACCGGCAAACCGCTCGACGACGCCCGGCTCGAACTGGTCCTGGTGATCGACCACCTGCACTGGGCGGCGAACAAGGCCGAGAAGGTGCTGCGCAGGCGCAAGGTGGGGTCCGGCGTGCTGATGGCCAACCAGGCCGCCACCGTCGAGTACGTGCCGTTCGGGGTCGTCGGCGTGATCGGCCCGTGGAACTACCCGGCGTTCACTCCGATGGGATCGATCGCCTACGCGCTCGCGGCGGGCAACTCGGTGGTGTTCAAGCCCAGCGAACTCACCCCCGGCGTCGGTCGCTGGTTGGTGGACAGCTTCGCCGAGGTCGTACCGGAGCACCCCGTGCTGGCCCTCACCACCGGATTCGGCGAGACCGGTGCCGCGCTGTGCGCGTCCGGCGTCGACAAGGTGGCGTTCACCGGCTCCACGGCCACCGGCAAGCGCGTGATGGCGGCCTGCTCGGAGACGTTGACCCCGGTGCTGGTCGAGTGCGGTGGCAAGGACGCGCTCATCGTCGACTCCGACGCCGACCTCAAGGCCGCCGCGGAAGCCGCCGTCTGGGGCGGCATGTCCAACGCCGGGCAGACCTGCATCGGCGTGGAGCGGGTGTTCGTGGTGGAGGCCGTCGCGGACCGGTTCCTCGAACTCGTCGCCGAACGCGCCAAGAAGCTGCGGCCCGGCGGTGAGCCGGGCGCCGACCTGGGGCCGATCACCATGCCCTCCCAGGTCGAGGTCATCCGCAGGCACGTCGACGAAGCACTCGACGGGGGCGCGCGGGCCGTCGTCGGTGGCAAGGACTCGGTGCGGCCCCCGTTCGTGGAACCGGTGGTGCTCGTCGACGTCCCGGCCGGCTCGGCGGCGGCGGTCGACGAGACCTTCGGCCCGACCCTCGTCGTGGAACGCGTGCGCGACGCGGACGAAGGCGTCGAGCGCGCCAACCAGGGGAACTACGGCCTCGGCGGCACCGTGTTCTCGCGGTCCCGCGGGGTGGAGCTGGGGCGGAAGCTGCGGGCCGGGATGGTCGCGGTCAACTCGGTCATCGCGTTCGCCGCGGTTCCCGCGCTGCCCTTCGGCGGCGTCGGCGACTCCGGGTTCGGGCGCATCCACGGCGAGGACGGGCTGCGCGAGTTCGCCCGCCCGCAGTCGATGACCCGCACCAAGTTCCGCATCCCGCTGAACCCGATGAGCTTCGCCCGCTCGAAGGGCACGGTGCGCGCGGTCGTTCGGCTGATCCGCCTCACCCGCGGGCTCTGACGGGCTGAGCACGAGGGCCTTCCGGTCACCGCGCCCCGCGTGCGGTGACCGGAAGGTTCCCTTCCTCGCGCCGGTGACAGGAAGGTTCCCTTGGCCGTGCTGGTGACAGAAAGGTTCCCTTCCTCGCACCCGTGACAGGAAGGCTCCCTTCCTCGCACCGGCGGTGCTCGGTGTGCTGGTGCGTCGCGCCGCGTAACCTGCCCGCTCGGAGTGATCGAATGCGCGTCGCGGCGGGCCGAGAGGTGCCGCGCGGCCCCGGTGGGGGTGAGGATTGTGCGGAGGCGGTCGCTCCGGGCGCGTGTGGTCGGTGCGCCCGAACGTTCCAGCGAGACCGGTCGTCGAGCAGGCGGCGCCGCGGTCGCGATCCGGCGGCGAGGAGAGCAACGGTGAAGAAGATCATCAACGATCCGGCCGCGGTGGTCGGCGACGCGCTGCGCGGCATGGCCGCCGCGCACCCGGAGCTGCTGCGGGTGCGCACCGATCCGGCGTTGATCGTGCGCGCCGACGCGCCGCTGGCGGGCCGGGTGGCGTTGATCTCGGGTGGCGGTTCGGGCCACGAGCCGCTGCACGGCGGTTTCGTGGGGCGGGGCATGCTCACGGCGGCGGTGCCGGGCGCGGTGTTCACCTCGCCGACGCCGGACGCGGTGCAGGCGGCGATCGCCGAGACCGAGGCGGGCGCGGGTGCGCTGCTGCTGGTGAAGAACTACACGGGTGACGTGCTGAACTTCGAGACGGCGGCGGAGCTGGCGGGCCTGGAGGGCACCGACGTCCGCGCGGTGATCGTCGACGACGACGTGGCGGTGAAGGACTCCACGCACACCGCGGGCCGCCGCGGCGTGGGCGGCACCGTCCTGGTGGAGAAGATCGTCGGCGCGGCGGTGGAGCGCGGCGTGGACCTGGCGGGTTGCGAGGCGATCGCCCGGCGCGTGGTGGGCTGGGTGCGGTCGATGGGCGTGGCGCTGACCGGGCCGACCGTTCCGCACGCGGGCTCCCCGAGCTTCACGCTCGGCGACGACGAGGTGGAGATCGGCATCGGCATCCACGGGGAGCCTGGCCGGGAACGCATCCCGATGGAGGACGCGGACGGCCTGGTCGCGAGGCTGCTGGAGCCGATCTTGGCGGACCTGCCGTTCGAGGCGGGCGACGAGGTCCTGCTGTTCACGAATTCGATGGGCGCGACGCCGCTGATCGAGCTGTACCTGGCGCACGGCGTCGCGGAGCGGCTGTTGGCGGAGCGGGGCGTGCGGGTGCGCCGCAGGCTGGTCGGCCCGTACACGACGAGCCTGGACATGCAGGGCATGAGCCTGACGTTGCTGAAGCTGGACGACGAGCTCACCGAGCTGTGGGACGACCCGGTGCGCACGGCCGCACTGCACTGGTGACGAGGACGGGTGAACTGATGGGTTGCACGGCACAGGACGTGATCGCCGCGCTGCGGGCGGGCGCGGCGGTGGTGGGCGATCACCGGGACGAGCTGGTGGAGCTGGACCGGGTGATCGGCGACGCGGACCACGGCGAGAACATGGACCGCGGGTTCCGCGCGGTCGCTTCGAAGCTGGACACGGCGGCGCCGGAGACGCCGGGCGCGGTGCTCAAGCAGGTCGCCACCACGTTGATCTCCACGGTCGGCGGGGCGTCCGGTCCGCTGTACGGCACGGCGTTCCTGCGGGCGGCGTCCGCGGTGGGGGACGCGACCGAGCTGGACGGCATGGCGGTCGCGGCGGCCCTGCAGTCCGGGTTGGAGGGCGTGGTGGCCCGCGGCAGGGCCGAGCCGGGGGACAAGACGATGGTGGACGCGCTGGTCCCGGCGGTGGACGCGGCGACGGCCGCCGCCGCGGAGGGCGCGGGCCCGGACCGGGTGCTGGCGGTGGCCGCGGCCGCCGCGCGCACGGGTGCGGAGTCCACCGAACCGCTCGTCGCCCGCAAGGGCCGGGCGTCCTACCTGGGGGAGCGCAGCGCGGGGCACGTCGACCCGGGCGCCCGTTCGACCGCGCTGCTGTTGTCCGCGTTCGCCGAATCGAGGTCGTGATGGGTGTCGGACTGGTCGTCGTGTCGCACAGCGAGCGGCTCGCCGCGGGGGTGGCGGAGCTGGCCGCGCAGATGGCGCCGGACGTGGTGGTGCTGCCCGCGGGCGGGTTGGCCGGGGGTGCTCTCGGCACCGACTTCGACAAGGTGTCCGCGGCGCTCTCGGACGCCGACTCGGGTTCCGGGGTGGTGCTGCTCTACGACCTGGGCAGCGCGCAGATGACGGCGGAGCTGGCGGTGGAGACGCTGGGCGACCCGACGCGGGCCATCGTCGCGGACGCCCCGTTGGTGGAGGGCGCGGTGGCCGCGGCCGTGGAGGCGCAGGGCGGCAAGGACCTGGACGCGGTGGCGCGCGCCGCGGTCGCCGCCGGGGTCGGGTCGGACATCGAGCAGGCCGCTCCGGCCGGGGAGACGATCACCGAGGAGCTGGAGCTGCGCAACGAGGTCGGGTTGCACGCCCGCCCGGCGGCGTTGCTGGCCCGCAGCCTCGCCGGGTTGCAGGCGGACGTGCGGGTGCGGCTCGGCGACGCGGAGGCCGATGCGGCGAGCGTGCTGGGGCTGATGGGGCTCGGTGCCCGCAAGGGCGACCGGGTGACTCTCGTCGCCAGCGGCGCCGACGCCGGGGAGGCGGTGCGGCGCGTGCTGGAGTTGGTGGAGGGCAACTTCGGCGAGTGACCGGGCCTGCCCGGGAGATCACGGCCCCGCCCGGCTCGGGGATCGGCAGCTTCGCCCGGAGGACCGCCGCCCGGGACCTCGCAGCTCGGGCCGGAAATCCGCGCCCGCGCCCGGAAAGCGGTCCACCGGACGGCCGCGGACGTCCTGCCGTCCGGGGACCGTGCGACGAGTCGAGGCGCGGCGACCGGGAGTTCCGCGCGGCCCGCCCCCATCGTCGCGGGAGCGGGTCGCCGGGCGGTTAGGGTGAGTCGATGCCGTCGCGCCCCCGCTTCCGAGGCCTGCCGGTGCTGCTGCTATCGCTGCTGTTGGCCGCAGGGTGCAGCGGTGTCGCGCAGCAGCTCCCCGAACCCGCGCCGGACCGCGAGTCCGCCGATCGGGCGGCGGCCCTCGGCGATCCCCGCACGGTCGACCCGTGTTCGCTGGTCGACGATGCCGCGCTGGCGCGCTTCGGCGAGGTGCGCGACGCGGGCACCGTCTCGTTGGACTACTGCCTGCTGCGGGTGCGCGCGGACGGCGGTGCCCTCGCGCAGGTGAAGGTCGGCGAACTCGCGCCGGAAGACCCCGGCCAGTCGGATCCGGTGGTGGGCGAGGCCGAGCCGCGCATCGCGCAGGAGGCGCCGCTGCCGGGCCACTGCACCCGGCGGGTGCTGCTCGGCGACCGGTCGGTGCTGGTGAGCGCCGACCAGCTGGCCGGTGGTCCGGGTGTCGAGCTGTGCGGGATGGCGCAGGCGGGTGCCGAACAGGTCGCCGCCGCCATCCGGGAACACCGGGTGTCGCACCGGAACTTCCCCGCGAACTCGCTGGCCGTGCTGGATCCGTGCCGGGTGCTGTCCACCGACGTGGTGCGGCAGGTCCCGGGCCTGGAGAACGCCGAGCCGGTGGCCGCGCCGGGCGGCCACCAGTGCCAGTGGGGGCCGGACGACGCGTCCGCGCCGCGGGTCCGGCTGGTGCACACGGCCGGTGACCCGCCTGCGGTGCTGCACGGCACGGCGGTCGAGGAGCAGATCGCGGGCCGGCGCACCGTGACCAGCGTCGTCGGTGGTGATCCGGCGACCCCGCTGTGCTCGGCGGAGACCGGGCACCTGCCGTTCGGCCCGGCCGGCGACGGCCAGGTGGAGGTGGCGATGCTCGTCGTCGCCTACCCGGACGGGACCGGCCTGGACGCGTGCGAGTTCGCGAGGGGCCTCGCGGAGCGCGCCTGGCCCGGGCTGCCACCGCGCTAGGGGCGGCGGCGCGGGCGGTTACGGTGTGGGGCGTGCCGCGCCGCAACCGCCAACAACGTCCCGCCGGAGGCCAGCCGGGGAAGTCCCCGCGCCCGTTGGGCGCCGGTTTCGGCTGGTCCAGGGTCGAAGAGGGTCCCGACGGCGAGTGGGTGGTGCGCACGGTGCCCGCCGCGCAGGCCACCAAGACCTACCGCTGCCCGGGCTGCGACCACGAGGTGCGGCCCGGTGTCGGGCACGTGGTGGCGTGGCCCGCCGACGAGCAGGGGGACGTGGCGGACCGGAGGCATTGGCACAGCTCCTGCTGGCAGGCCCGCGCCCGGCGCGGCCCGACGCGCCGGTGGTCCTGAGCCGGTTCGCGCGGGGCGGTGCCTCGGCGACCGCACCGCTGCGGCCGGTACTGGCGGGCCCGGTTGCCGGGAAGCTCACAACGATCGGTGCGTGCTCGCGTGGGAGGATCGCGGGGATGAGCACCGAGATCCGCGCCAACACCGTGCTGCCCGCGAAGCGGGAGCAGATCACCCTGCACACCGCGGACGAGCTGCGGTTGATCGGTGAGCTGTCGCTGCCGGAGACCGGCGCGCCGCGGGCCACCCTGGTGTGCCTGCACCCGCTGCCGACGCACGGCGGCATGATGGATTCGCACCTGTTCCGCAAGGCCGCGTTCCGGCTGCCCGCGCTCGCCGATCTGGCGGTGCTGCGGTTCAACACGCGCGGTACGGCCAGCGAGGCGGGGCGCAGCGAGGGCGAGTTCGACTCGGGCGGCGCGGAGCGGTTCGACGTGGCCGCCGCCCTGGAGTACGCCGAGTTCCACGACCTGCCGAACGTGTGGCTGGTCGGTTGGTCGTTCGGCACCGACCTGACCTTGGTGCACGGGCTGGATCCGCTGGTGCGCGGCGCGGTGCTGATCTCGCCGCCGCTGCGCTGGAGCACCGAGGAGCACCTGCGGGCCTGGGGCGAGTCCGGGAAGCCGGTGCACGCGCTGGTTCCGGAGTTCGACGACTACCTGCGCCCGGCGGAGGCGCGGGAACGGTTCGCGGCGATCCCGCAGGCCCGGGTGCACGGCTTCGGCGACACCAAGCACCTGTGGGTCGGCAAGGCGGAGGCCGCGCTGGACGCGATCGTGGACGTCGTCGCGCCGGAGGTCACGACGCCGTTGCCGCGCACCTGGGACGGCCCGCACGAGACCCGCCAGGTCACCATCGTCGGGCAGTGATCAGGTGCGTTCGGCCCGGCACAGGTAGGCGCGCGGGGTGCTGCCGACGCGGGTGAGGACCGCGGTGGCTTCGCCGGCGCCGCGCGGTTTGAGCCTGCGCCGCAGCGCGTCCGGGTCGACGTCCACCCCGCGGGTCATGATCTCCAGCCGCCCCACGTCGTGCGCGCGCAGCAGCGCCCGCAGCGCCTTCTCGGAGTACTTGCCGTGGTCGAGGACCCGGAAGGCGCGGATGCCGGGCGGCGGCGCGTCGCCGGTGAGGTAGGCGATGCGCGGGTCGAGCTGCCCCAGCCCGTGCCGCGCCGCGTAGTGCCGCACCAGCCCGGCGCGCACCACCGCTCCGTCCGGGTCGACCAGCCACTGCCCGGCGTCGCGGGTGGGGCAGTCGTCGGGTTCGCGGTCGGTGAGCTCGTCGCGGGTGCCGTCGGCGCGCAGCACCGTGGCGCGGCGGCGCACTTCGGGGTCGGCGAGCCCGCCGAGCCACACCGCGGCCTCCCGCACCTGCCCGGCCAGCGACACGACCTCCACTTCGGCGTGCGCGGGGATGGCGTCGAAGTCCAGGCCGGGCGCGCACTTCACGACGAGGTCGCGTCCGGTGTAGACGTCGAGGAGCTCGTCGAGCGGCGGTACCAGGTCGGCGGGGTTCCAGCGGCGGCGCCCGCTGCCGTCGCGGCGCGCCGGGTCCGCGGTGATCGCGGTGCCGGTGCTGGTGGGCCGCAGCGCGTCGGCGCGGGCGAACGCGGCGGTGGCGCCGTCGGCGGCGAGGTTGTGCCGGGCCATGGCGAGCCGCACCTCGTCGAGGTCCGAGCCGAGGCAGCGCCGGGCGACGCGGGCGATCTCCCGGAGATCGGCGCCGATCGAGCAGGTCACGTCGTGCACGTCCCGCCCGGCGAGGCGGCGCGCGCGGTGCCGGGCGACGGCGGCCGCGGTGGCCTGCTGCAGCGCGTCGCCGGTGAACAACCAGTCCGCGGTGCCGTCGAGCTTCGCCGCGGCCTTGCCGCGCAGCACCGCGGTCTCCAGCGCGGCGGCGGCGAACCGCGGGCCCGCGGTGGCGCGGGCGGCGGCGACGTCGGCGAGGCGGGTGTCCGCGGTCAGCGGCCGCCCGGACAGCGCGGCGACGGCCTCGGTCCCGGCGGGGGAGCGCAGGAACGCCACGTCGTCCAGGTCGAAGGCGTACGCCACTCCGGGTCTCCCTGCCACGCGCTGCTCGGACGCGCAGCACTCTAGTCCGCGCGAACGCCCCGCCCGCCGGGGGGGGCGAGCGGGGCGTCCGCGGGAGTGCCGGTCAGCGGCCGGTGAACTCGGCCTTGCCGGGCCCGTTCTCGACGAACGAGCGCATGCCGATCTTCTGGTCCTCGGTGGCGAACAGCCCGGCGAAGATCTGCGTCTCCAGCTTCAGCCCGCTGGCCAGGTCCACGTCGAGTCCGCCGTCGATGGCGGCCTTCGCGGCGGCGAGCGCGTGCACCGGTCCGTTCGCGAACTGCTCGGCCCACTTCCGCGCGGCCGCGTACACCTCGTCACCGGGGACGACCTCGTCGACGAGGCCGAGTTCCAGCGCCTCGGGGGCCTTCACGAACCGGCCGGAGAAGATGATGTCCTTCGCCTTGCTGGGGCCGACGAGGCGGGCGAGCCGCTGGGTGCCGCCCGCGCCGGGGATGACGCCGAGCAGGATCTCCGGCTGGCCGACCTTCGCGCCCTCTCCGGCGATGCGGCGGTCGCAGCTCAGCGCCAGCTCGAACCCGCCGCCGAGGGCGTAGCCGGTGATGGCGGCGACGGTCGGCTTCGGGATGGCGGCGACGGCGCTCATCGCCGCGGACAGCCCGTCGGCTTCCTTGCCCGCCATGTCCGCGTAGGACATGCCGGCCATCTCCTTGATGTCGGCGCCCGCGGCGAGGACCTTCTCGCCGCCGTAGACGATCACCGCGCGCACGTCGGGGTGCGCGGCGGCCTCGGCGGCCACGGCCTTCAGCTCCTGCTCGATCTGCTGGTTCAGCGCGTTCATCGGCGGCCGGTCCAGCCGGATCGTGCCGATGGCGCCTTCCACTTCGAGCCTGACGAACTCGCCCACGCCGCAACCTCCTCGTCGAAACCGCTGCTTGCCCGCAGGCTATCCCGAGCGGCGGGCACCGTCAGTGGCGCTGATCTCACGTCGGGTCCGGGACGCGACGGGCCCCGCTCCGGCTGGGGAGCGGGGCCCGGTTCGCGGGTGCGGTCAGGCGCGCCTGCGGGCGAAGAAGCGGTCGCCGCTGCGCTGCAGCTCCAGGTCCTGGTCGAAGGTCTTCGACAGGTTGTCCTCGGTGAGCACGTCGTCCAGCAGTCCCTGCGCGACGATCGCGCCGTCGCGCAGCAGCAGCCCGTGGGTGAACCCGGGCGGGATCTCCTCGACGTGGTGGGTGACCAGCACCGATGCCGGCGCGTCCGGGTCGAGGGCGAGCGCGGACAGCCGTGCCACCAGGTCCTCGCGGCCGCCGAGGTCCAGCCCGGCGGCCGGTTCGTCCAGCAGCAGCAGCTCCGGGTCGGTCATCAGCGCGCGGGAGATCAGGGTGCGCTTGCGCTCCCCTTCGGACAGCGTGCCGAAGGAGCGGTCCGCCAGGTGCGCCACGCCGAGCAGCTCCAGCAGCTCCCCGGCCCGGTCGGTGTCCATGTCGTCGTACTCCTCGCGCCACCGCCCGAGTACCGAGTACCCGGCGCTGACGACCACGTCGCGCACGAGTTCGTCCCCGGGCACGCGGGAGCCGAGCGCCGCCGAGGTCAGGCCGATGCGCGGGCGCAGCTCGAAGACGTTGACGCGGCCCATGCGTTCGCCGAGCACGTCCACGGTGCCGTCCGACGGGTGCAGTTCGGCGGCGGCCAGCTTGAGCAGCGTGGTCTTGCCCGCGCCGTTCGGGCCGAGCACCACCCAGCGCTCGTCGATCTCCACCGACCAGTTCACGTCGGACAGCAGCGCGTTCCCGCCGCGCCGGACTCCGACACCGTCCATCCGGATGACCAGGTCGTCCACGTCCACCTCCCAGCCGTTTCCGGCCGCTCTGCGCACGGTTCCGGGCGCGTTCGGACCGCCTGCGATCACCGGCGGGTCCCCTCCGGTGCTCATTCTTCCGGTCCCGCACCACGGGCTTGCGCCGGGGCCGACCCGAGGGGGCGGTGGACGCGCGGGAACGGACCGTTCGTCCAACCGGACCGGACGAACGGTCCGTTCACCTGGGTGCTCAGCCGACGGGGGCGTGGCCGCCTTCGACGACGGGCAGCCCGGCCGCGGCCCACGCCCGGAACCCGCCGACCAGGTCGGTCGCCCGGCCGAGGCCGAGGTCGCGGGCCTGCGCGGCGGCGAGGCTGGACGCGTAGCCCTCGTTGCAGACCAGGATGACCGGCTGGTCGACGCGCAGGCCGTCGAGCCGGTGCGGGCTGGACGGGTCCAGCCGCCACTCCAGGACGATCCGCTCCACGGTCAGGGCGCCGGGGATCTCGCCTTCGGAGAGCCGGTTCGCCTGCGGGCGGATGTCGATCAGCAGGGCGCCGTCGCGCTGGAGCTCCGCCGCCCGCTGCGGGTCGACCCGGTCGAGTTCGTCGCGGGCGTCGCCGAGCAGGTGGTCGATGCCGTACGGGCCGAATCCGGGGGTGTCCTCCGGGTGGACGCGTTGCTGGGGCACGGTGACCTCGCTCATCGGGTTGCCTTCCGGATCGGGCCCGCCGGCTGCGGCGCGACGGGCGGCACGTCGGCCAGGTCGGCGTAGTGCCGCACCGGCAGCAGCGGCGGCGAGTAGGCGTGCACGCTGGCCGCGTTCACCGAACCGGTGTTGCGCACCTGGTGGGCGCGGCCCGCGCCGAAGCCGATGGAGGCGCCGGTGCCGTGCTGCGCGGTGCGGATCGGGCCGGACGGGTAGCGGTAGTCCTCGCGGACTTCGCCGAACAGCACGGCGAACGAGCCGGAGGCGCCGCCGTGGTCGTGCGGGTGGGTTCCCTGGCCGGGCGCCCAGGACAGCAGCCACAGCTCGACGCCCGCGGTGAGGCCGAGCCGCGCCCACCAGCGTTCCTCGTCGTGCACCTCGACGAGGTCCAGCAGCGAGCCGGTCAGCTCGGTGATGGCCAGCGTGGTGAGGTCGCGCAGCTCCTTCGGCGTCCACAGGTCGTGGTCGGGCCGGATCCAGTCCCGCAGCAGCGGCAGGTCGAGGGCGGGGTGCAGCTCGAACGCACCGAGTTCGGGGATCTCCTCGGTGGGGGTGTACTGCGAGATGTGCGTGGGTGCGGACATGGGTGTTTCCGTTCCTTCGTTCGAGAGCTGAATCGGGAACGGGCCGATCGGCGGGGCCGGACCGCATGCGTCCGCGGCAGGGCGGGCGGGTCCGGGGATCAGGTGGTGCCGCGCCGTCGACCCGAGCGGGTCCACGGGGAGTTGCGGTCAGTGACAGGCCGAGGTGACGACCAGGAACAGGTCGATCACGCGATCACGAGTCAGCAACGAATCCGGCACGGACGGATCGTGGCACGTCACCGGGTTTCTCGGCCATACCCCGGCCGGTGCCTCCCACGATGTGGGCGCCGGGCCGGGGGTGCGGGTGCGACCGCGGTGATCACCCGCTGCGATCGGTCCGGGCCGCCGATCCGGCGCCCGCGATCCCGGTGTCCCGATCCCGGTGTCCCCGAGTCCGGTGCGGCCGATCCGGTTGTCCCGGTCCGCCGGTGCCTCCGACCCCGGTCCCCGGTCGTGCCGGCGGCCCGGCGGTCAGCCGCAGCGGTCCGGGCCGTGCAGCAGCCCGTCGCGGAAGGCCTCGACGCGCCGCGCACCGGTGAGCTCCTGCCCGCCGCCTGCGTCGCGGGACGCGGCGTCGGTGACCAGCAGCGATTCGACGGCCTCGTCCAGATCGCCCGCGGACACCCGCTCGGCGGCGGTGTAGGCCCCGGTGAGGCAGCTGATCGCGGTCCCCGCGGCCGGACCGGTCGTCGGCAGTCCCAGCGGTTCCAGCGCGGCGAGCGCGTACCGGGAGGCGAGCAGCGTCGCGGTGGCCTGGTCGCCGATGTCGCGGTGCAGCTCGTCGAGCCGTGGCGGATCGTAGCCGACGATCCCGCGGTCGGCGCAGAGGCCGACCGGGTCGCCGGGGCAGTCCCCGGCGCGCACCGCGGGCGGCGTCCAGCCGCGCCCGGCGGCGGCGACCCTGGCGCCGAAGAACGCGCGGGTCGTCGTCTCCGCCCGCGCGACCGCGGCGTCCAGGGGAGCGTTGGGACCGTCGGGCCCGTCGCCGGTGGGGGCGCGTTCGACGTCGGGGTCGGCGCAGCCGCCGGGCCCGTCCCGGTAGCCGTCCTGGAACGCGGAGATCCGGTCGAAGGAGGTGCCGTGCGCGTCCCCGGCGGCGGCGTCGGTGCCGATCGGGTCGCGGAACACGATCAGCGCGTGCAACGCCCCGTCCAGGTCCTGCGGCGAGAACCGCAGGTGCGCGGTGCGCCCGTCGGC
The DNA here is from genome assembly GCF_020176785.1 of Saccharopolyspora sp. 6V. NCBI lineage: Bacteria > Bacillati > Actinomycetota > Actinomycetes > Pseudonocardiales > Pseudonocardiaceae > Saccharopolyspora > Saccharopolyspora sp. 6V. The sequence goes on from NZ_JAIUKB010000011.1 coordinate 41,638, forward strand.
GGCGGCGCGCAGGAAAGCACCCGCGTAGCAGTCCGCCCCGGCTTCGGTGCGCGCCGCGTCGCCGCCCGCGCCCACGTCCACCCCGGTGCGCTGCTGCACCGCGTGCCCGATCTCGTGGGCGAGGACCACGGCGACCGCCGCGTCCCCGTAGTGCTCCCGCAGCACCGGCAGCAGCGCCGCGCGGTCCCAGGCGACGGCGTCCACCGAGGCGCAGTAGTAGGCGTTGCCCTCCAGGTTCGCGACGGTGCCCGAGCACGGCGGCGGGCGCCCCGTGCCGTTCGAGGTGTCCACCGAGAAGTAGCCGCCGTCGAGGTCGTGCCACTCCTCGCCCGCCACGGCCGGGAGGTTCGCCCTCCAGAAGTCCCGCACGTCGGTGAGGACGGTGGCGGCGAGCCGGTCGGTGTCGCCGCCGTCGGTGCCGTGCACGAAACCCGGGTCGACCGCCCGGTTCGCCGGTTCCCCGGCGGGCGCGGGCTGCGGCTGCGGTGCCGCGGGCGAGCAACCCGCGACCCCGAGGACGAGGGCCAGCACGGCGGACGGGAAGATGCGCACCCCGCCAGCTTCGCACCACCGGGTGGATCAGCCGTCCGCGGCCGCGTCTCCGGCCTGCGAGACTGGCGGGCACGCGTTCGCCCGCGGGCGGCGCGGAACTCGTCGGAGCTGTGCGACGCCGCGCCGGTTCCCGCGACCGACCAGACCGCGAGATGGGATCAGCCGCCGTGAAAGCCGTCCACCGATTCACCGTTCGAGCACACCTGCCGGAACAGCTGGCGGCGTTGGGGACGTTGGCGACGAACCTGCGCTGGACCTGGCACCCGCCGACGCAGGACCTGTTCGCCGCGGTGGACCCGCAGGTGTGGTCGCGGGTGGGCGGTGATCCGCTGCGGTTGCTGGAGGAGGTGCCCGCGGAGCGGCTGCGCGGGCTAGCCCAGGACGACGACTTCCTGGCCCGCACCCGCGCCGTGCACGACGACCTGCGGCACTACCTGTCGGTGCCGCGCTGGTACCAGCAGCGGCAGGCCGAAGGCGCCGGGCTGCCGTCGTCGGTGGCGTACTTCTCGATGGAGTTCGGGGTCAGCGAGGCGCTGCCGAACTACTCGGGCGGGCTCGGCGTGCTCGCGGGCGACCACCTGAAGTCGGCGTCGGACCTGGGGGTGCCGCTGATCGGGGTGGGCCTGTTCTACCGCTCCGGCTACTTCCGGCAGGCGCTGTCCGCGGAGGGCTGGCAGCAGGAGCACTACCCGGTGCAGGACCCGAAGGGCCTGCCGCTGGAGGTGCTCACCGAGCCGTCCGGATCGCCGCTGCTGGTGCGGGTGGCGATGCCCGCCGGGCGGGAGTTGCGCGCGCGGATCTGGAAGGCGCAGGTCGGCCGGGTTCCGCTGCTGCTGCTGGACACCGACCTGCCGGACAACGACGACGACCTGCGCGGCACCACCGACCGGCTCTACGGCGGGGACGCGGACCACCGGATCCGGCAGGAGATCCTCGCCGGGATCGGCGGGGTGCGGGCGCTGCGCGCCTACTGCGAGCTGACCGGGCACCCCGAGCCGGAGGTGTTCCACACCAACGAGGGGCACGCCGGTTTCCTCGGCCTGGAACGGGTCCGGGAGCTGCACGGCGGGCCCGGGCTGCACTTCGACGAGGCGGTGGCGGCGGTGCGCGCGGGCACCGTGTTCACCACGCACACCCCGGTCCGGGCGGGCATCGACCGGTTCCCGGTGGACCTGGTGCGGCACTACTTCGGCGACGGTTCCTCCGGGGCGCTGCTGCCGGGGGTGCCGACGGAACGGGTGCTGGCGCTGGGTGCGGAGGACAAGCCCGGCATGTTCAACATGGCGCACATGGGGTTGCGGCTCGCGCAGCGCGCCAACGGGGTGTCGGCGCTGCACGGCGGGGTGCTGCGCACCATGTTCCGCGGGCTGTGGCCCGGTTTCGGCGTGGAGGAGGTGCCGATCGGGTCGGTCACGAACGGGGTGCACGGGCCCACCTGGTCGGCGCGGGAGCTCGGCAAGCTGCTCGGCGAGTCCGAAATGGACAGCGGCGCGGGGCTGCGCGGGATGGAACCGGTGAGCGACCCGCTGCTGTGGGAGCTGCGCAGTTCGCTGCGGCAGCGGCTGGTGGACGAGGTGCGGCGCAGGCTGCGGCAGGCGTGGTTGCAGCGCGGCGCCTCCGACCTGGAGCTCGGCTGGTGCGATTCGGTGTTCGACCCGGACGTGCTCACCATCGGCTTCGCCCGCCGGGTGCCGACCTACAAGCGGCTCACGCTGATGCTGCGGGACACCGAGCGGTTGCGGCGGCTGCTGCTCGACCCGGAGCGGCCCGTCCAGCTGGTCGTGGCGGGCAAATCGCACCCGGCCGACGAGGGCGGCAAGGCGATGATCCAGCAGATCACCCGGTTCGCCGACGACCCCGAGGTGCGCCACCGCATCGTGTTCCTGCCGGACTACGACATGTCGCTGGCCCGGTACCTGGTGTCCGGCTGCGACGTGTGGCTGAACACCCCGGTGCGACCGCTGGAGGCCTGCGGCACCTCCGGGATGAAGGCGGCGTTGAACGGCGCGCTGAACCTGTCGGTGCGGGACGGCTGGTGGGACGAGCTGTTCGACGGCGAGAACGGGTGGGCGATCCCGAACGCCGACGGCGTCACCGACCAGAACCGGCGCGACGACCTGGAGGCGGCCGCGCTGTACGAGCTCATCGCCACCGGCGTGGCCCCCACGTTCTACGAGCGCAGCGCCGACGGCGTGCCCGGCAAGTGGATGTCGATGGTGCGCCACACCCTCGCCACGCTCGGCCCGCGGGTGCAGGCGTCCCGGATGGTCCGCGAGTACGTGGACCGCTACTACGGGCCGGCGGCGCGGTCGGCGCAGGCGATGACCGAGCACGACCACCGCGGCGCGAAGGAGCTCGCCGAGTACGGGGCGCGGCTCGGGTCGGCGTGGGGTTCGGTGCGGATCGGCTCCACCCGGATGTCGGTGCCGGACGGCGCGACCCCGTTGCTGGGCGGGCGGATCACGGTGCGCGCCCAGGTCGACCTCGCCGGGCTCGCACCGTCCGATGTGGACGTCGAGGTGGTGGTGGGCCGCGTCGACGACGCGGACCAGCTGCACGAGTTCAGCACCGGATCCATGCGGCCCGGGCCGGACGGCGACTACGAGGCGACGGTGACCCTGCCGCACGCCGGACCCGCCGGCTACACGGTCCGCGTCCTGCCGAAGCACCCCCTGCTGTCCGGTCCGGCGGAACTGGGCCGGATCGTGCTCGCCTGACCCGGTTCGCGGCCGGGAACTAGGCGACGTGCAGGCGGTCGCGGACGTCGCGGACCCGCGGCCACCAGGCGGCGAGGCGTTCGGCGGCGGCGAGCGCGGTGCGGGCGGCGGCGTTGTCGCGGCGGGCCATGTGCGCGCGGGCCAAGGTCGCGAAGTCGTCCGCCTTGGACAGCGGCGAGGTGGCGTGGTCCGCGCCGGACGCGGCCAGCCGCGCCGCCTCGTCCGCGTCGCCCTCCAGCAGCGCCAGCAACCCCTTCGTCCCGTTCAGCCGGTACGCCGGGTAGCCGAGCGAGATGGCGTCCTCCATCGCCTTCCGCGCGATCGGCAGCACCTCGTCGGCGGGCAGCTGGCCGGATTCCGCGGCGCAGCAGCCCAACCCGGCGAGGCCCGCCAGCACGTAGGACAGCTCGCGCGGCGGCAGGTCGGCCGCCGCGATGTGCCCCACCAGCTTCAGCACCGCCTCCGCGTACTCGCCGCGCGCCTCGTGCATGGTGATCTGGCAGTTGATCGTGGTGTCCAGGCCGGGGTGCAGCGCGGCCAGCCGGTTCACCACCACCTGCGCGCGGGCCACGTCCCCGTCCTGCAACGCCTCGTGCGCGCGCGCCGCCAGCGGGCTTGCCAGGAACTCGGTGCGCCGCGGTTCCTCCATCCGCGGCAACCCGAACAGCAGCCAGCCGGTCGAGGTGGCCAGCGGCGCCCGCCGCGGCCACAACTTGTGCAGCATCAGCGGCGTCACCGCGATCAGCAGCCCGCGTCCGAACGATCCCTCCGCCAGCAGCCAGCACGCCAGCACGGCACCGATCCCGGCCACCGCCGACGTCACGCCCGCCAGCCAGCAGCGCAGGATCACCGGGCTGCGCCACGGCCCGATCTCGGAGGCCAGTTCCAGCGGCAGCGCCCGCAACGTGATCGTGGTGCGCCCCACCCGCCAGGTCGCGATGCCGCGCAGCGAACCGATCACGACGTGCCGGATGCGCAGCCCGAACACCGCCGCCCCGGTCAGCAACCCCAGTTGCGTGATCATCGGCAGTGCGACGACCCCGGCGAGCGCGCCCAGCACGCCCCACCCGAACCCGCCGGGACCGCTGCCCGCGACGCCTTCCACGACCCCCACGGCCACCAGGCCGGACAGCGCGGCCACCACCCACGGCCGAAACCACTGACGCAACGTCCCCATGGGCAGAGGACCTTACGGGAACGATCGCCGCCACCACGGCGGTTTCCGGTGCGGAGCCCGTCTCGATCCGCGGCGCGGACGCCGTGCGCGGCACCGGATTCCGGGCGCGGCGCGGAGAACCGGGCCGCACCGGCCACCCGATAGGCTGATCCGCGCGGCCGGTGGACCGAGCTCGGGGACGCGGATCCGCCGCCGCCAACGGACCTTCGAACAGGATGAGGAACTTCTGTGGCACCGGTTTCGGCAGGCGCTCCGCGCGGCACCCGGGTCGGCGGCGCGGTCCTCGCGCTGCTCGCGTGCATCTCGCTGGTGAGCGGGTGCTCGCGGGTGATCAGCGGCACCCCCACCGCGGAAGGCGGGCCCGCCGCCGACGACGTGGCCGGACTGCCCGTGAACGACGGACCCACCGGGCCCCGCGCGGGCGTCGCCGACGCCGACCTGGTGGTGGAGGGCACCGACCGCGGCGAGATCGACGGGCTCGCCCGCAACGCCGTCTCCGACGTCCAGGACTACTGGAAGGCCGAGTTCCCCGACGCCTTCGACGGCAAGGAGTTCGACCCGGTCGGCAAGTTCGTCTCCTACGACTCCACGGCGCTCGGCGGCGCGCTCTGCGGCCAGCAGACCCGCGGGCTGTCCAACGCGTTCTACTGCGGCGAGGAGGACCTCGTCGCCTGGGACCGCGCGGACCTGCTGCCGCGGCTGAGCAACAGCTTCGGGCCGATCGCCGTCGTCACCGTCCTCGCGCACGAGATGGGCCACGCCGTGCAGCAGCGCGCCGGGACCGTCGGGGAGCAGGACTCGACGCTGGTCTCCGAGCAGCAGGCCGACTGCTTCACCGGCTCCTTCTTCCGGCACGTCGCCGAAGGCGGCGCGCAGCACTTCCAGGTCTCCACCGGCGACGGCCTGAACCAGGTCATGGGCGTGCTCAGCTACATCCGCGACACCCCGGGCGAGAGCGACTTCACCGGCGCCGACGCGCACGGCAGCGCCTTCGACCGGGTCACCGCCTTCCAGTACGGCTTCAGCGACGGGCCGAAGCGCTGCGCCGAGATGGACGCCGAGGACGTCAAGCAGCGCACCACCCAGTTCCGGTTCTGGAAGCAGGCGCAGGAGACCGACCTGCCCGTCGACGAGAAGAACCTGGCCGCCGTGCAGGAGAGCCTCCGGCTGGTCTTCAAGGACACCGGGGCGCTGCCGCCGCACCTGGTGACCGAACCGCTCGCCTGCGCGGGGGTGCGCAGCACCAGCCCCGTCGCCTACTGCCCCGGCACCAACACGGTGTCGTTGAGCCTCGACGACCTGCAGCGGATCGCGACCCCGCCCGCGAAGGACGACGCGAACTCCGGCTACGGCGACTTCGCCGCGTACGCCCAGGTCGCGTCCCGCTACGCGCTGTCCGTGCAGGACGCCGCCGGGCTGCCGCTGACCGGGCAGAACGCGGGGCTGCGCACCGCGTGCATGGTCGGCGCCTGGAGCGGATTGCTGGTGGAGGACCCGATCGGGCGGCGCAACCCGGTGGGCGAACTGCGGATGGCGCCCGGGGACATCGACGAGGGGGTGGCCGCGCTGCTCGGCGACGACAGCCTCATCGCCGCCGATGTCGACGGCCGGCAGGTGCCCGCGGGCTTCGCCCGGGTCGAAGCCTTCCGCCTCGGCTTCCAGGACGGTTTCTCCCCCTGCAGCACCCAGTACTCCGCCGGACCCGCCTGAGACGCGACCGCGGGAGCATTGCGGCGGGCGGCGAACGACGGGCGGTGGTTGCGCCGTTCGGCGTGCAACGGCGGCCGGGTCCGCGCGTCCTCCGGACATGGCTGGATGGCGGGAACTCGGGTGGGACGGACTGATCAACGGCCGCGAGCTGGGCGGCGTGCCGGTGCGCGACGGCTACGTGCGCTGGGGCGCCGTCGTCCGCGCCGGGAACCCGGTGCGGTTGAGCGCCGAGGGCTGGGCGGCGCTGTGGGCGCACGGGGTGCGCACCGTCGTCGACCTCACCGACGGCGTCGAGGACGGCCCGGACCGGGCGCCGCGGCCCGCCGGGCTCAGCACGCTGCACCTGCCGCTGGACGATCCCGGGGACGCCGAGTTCCGGGACCGCTGGGGCGGCGCGCTGTCCTGCACCCCGCTGTACTACCCGGCGTTCGTGCGGCGCTACCCGCGGCGGCTGGCCGAGGTGGTCGGCGCGATCGCCACCGCCCGCCCGGGCGGGGTGCTGGTGCACTGCGGTAGCGGGCGGGACCGGACCGGGTTGGTGGTGCTGGTGCTGCTCGGCCTGCTGGGCGCCTCCGCCGAGGTCATCGCCGCCGACCACGCGCTCAGCCACGCCCCGCTGCGCGCGGTCGCCGCCGCCGAGGGCAGACCGGACGACGCCCCGGAGATCCGGCGGCTGCTCGCCGCCCACGGCAGCAGCACCGCCGCCGTGGTCCGCGAGGTCGTCGAGGCCCGCGACCTGGCCGCCGATCTGCTCGCGGCGGGCCTGACCGGCGGGGAGCTCACCGCGCCGCGGGAGCGCGCCCTCGGCCGCGTCCGCCCGGCCCGCCCCATCGACACCCCGTTCCTGCACGGCTGAGCCGGCCCCTCCCGCGCTGCCGGGCCGTGCTGCCGCACCGCGGCGGGAGCCGACCGGCGGGGCGTCCGCCGCGTCACAGCCTGACCGGCGGAAAACCGGTGGCGGCGTTCTCTATCCTGGAACGAAGTATGGGTACGTCACCTGTGAGCTCCCCGCTGGCCGATCTGCGCGGCCGCCTGCCCGAGCTGATGTTCAACGACCAGCGCAGGCTCCGCCGCCGCATCGAAGGCGCCCGCAAGATCCGCGACGCCGCGGCGCTGGACTCGGTCACCGGCGAGATCACCGCCGAGGTCGCGGCCGCCGAACAGCGGGTCGAGCGCCGCCGCGCCGCGGTCCCGCGCATCACCTACCCCGAGCAGCTGCCGGTCAGCGCGCGCCGCGACGACCTGCTGGCGGCGATCCGGGACAACCAGGTGGTGATCGTCGCGGGCGAGACCGGCTCCGGGAAGACGACCCAGCTGCCGAAGATGTGTCTGGAGCTGGGGCGCGGCATCCAGGGCGGCATCGGCCACACCCAGCCGCGCCGGATCGCGGCCCGCACCGTCGCCGAACGCGTCGCCGAGGAGCTCGGCACCGAGCTGGGCGAGGCGATCGGCTACCAGGTGCGGTTCACCGAGCGCGCGGGCGAGTCGACGCTGGTGAAGCTGATGACCGACGGCATCCTGCTCGCCGAGATCCAGCGGGACCGGCTGCTGCGCCGCTACGACACGCTCATCATCGACGAGGCGCACGAGCGCAGCCTCAACATCGACTTCATCCTCGGCTACCTCAAGCAGCTGCTGCCGCGCCGCCCCGACCTCAAGGTGATCATCACCTCGGCGACGATCGACCCGGAGCGGTTCTCCCGGCACTTCGACGACGCCCCCGTCGTGGAGGTCTCCGGCCGCACCTACCCGGTCGAGGTCCGCTACCGGCCGCTGGTGGAGGAACCGGACGACCCGGACCTGCCCGCGCTCGAACGGGACCAGACGCAGGCGATCTGCGAGGCCGTCGACGAGCTCGGCGCCGAAGGCGACGGGGACGTGCTGGTGTTCCTCAGCGGTGAGCGGGAGATCCGCGACACCGCCGACGCGCTGGAGCAGCTGAAGCTGCGGAACACGGAGGTGCTGCCGCTGTACGCGCGGCTCTCCGCCGCCGAGCAGCACCGCGCGTTCCAACCGCACACCGGCAGGCGCGTCGTGCTCGCCACCAACGTCGCCGAGACCTCGCTGACGGTGCCCGGCATCAAGTACGTGATCGACCCGGGCACCGCCCGCATCTCCCGGTACAGCTTCCGCACCAAGGTGCAGCGGCTGCCGATCGAGCCGGTGTCGCAGGCGTCGGCGAACCAGCGCAAGGGCCGTTGCGGCCGCGTGTCCGAGGGCGTCTGCATCCGGTTGTACTCCGAGCAGGACTTCGAGTCCCGGCCGGAGTTCACCGACCCGGAGATCCTGCGCACCAACCTCGCCTCGGTGATCCTGCAGATGACCTCGCTGGGCCTCGGCGACGTGGCCGAGTTCCCGTTCCTGGAGCCGCCGGACCGCCGCCAGATCACCGACGGCGTGAACCTGCTGCACGAGCTGGGCGCGCTGGACACCGGCGAGCAGGACGGGAAGCGCACGCTCACCCCCGTCGGCCGCACCCTCGCGCAGCTGCCCGTCGACCCGCGGCTGGCGCGGATGGTGCTGGCCGCGGACCGCAACGGCTGCCTGCACGAGACGCTCGTCATCGCCGCCGCACTGTCCATCCAGGACCCGCGGGAGCGCCCCGCCGAGCACCAGCAGGCGGCGGGGGAGAAGCACGCCCGGTTCACCGACGAGGGCTCGGACTTCCTGGCGTTCCTGAACCTGTGGAACCACTTGCGGGAGCAGCAGCGCGCGCTGTCGTCGAACCAGTTCCGCAAGCAGTGCAAGGCGGACTTCCTCAACCACCTGCGGGTGCGCGAGTGGCAGGACCTGTACTCGCAGCTGCGGCAGATGGTGAAGTCGCTGGACATGACGCTCAACGACAACCCGGCCGCGCCCGAGCTGGTGCACCGCTCGCTGCTGGCCGGGCTGCTGTCGCACATCGGGCTCAAGGACGTCGACGAGAAGAAGCAGAGCGGCAAGCGCCAGCGCGGCGCCACCGAATACCTGGGAGCGCGCAGCGCCAAGTTCGCGATCTTCCCCGGCTCGGCCCTGTTCAAGAAGCCACCGCGGTTCGTGATGTCCGCCGAGCTCGTCGAGACCTCCCGGCTGTGGGCGCGGGTCAACGCCCGCGTCGAACCCGAGTGGGTGGAGCAGCTCGCCGGGCACCTGGTGAAGCGCAGCTACAGCGAACCGCACTGGGAGAAGAAGCGGGCCGCCGTCGTCGCCGCCGAGAAGGTCACGCTGTACGGGGTGCCGCTGGTCGCCGACCGCAAGGTGAACTACGGCCGCGTCGAACCGGAGCTGTGCCGGGAGCTGTTCATCCGGCACGCGCTGGTGGAGGGCGACTGGGACACGAACCACCGGTTCTTCCACGACAACCGCGCGCTGCTGGCCGAGGTGGAGGGCCTGGAGGAACGGGCCCGCCGCCGCGACATCCTCGTCGACGACGAAACGCTGTTCGAGTTCTACGACCAGCGGGTCGGCGCCGAGGTCGTCTCCGGCAGGCACTTCGACAGCTGGTGGAAGAAGACCCGCCGCGAGCAGCCGGACCTGCTCAACTTCGAGAAGTCCATGCTCATCAACCAGGAGTCGGCGCGGGTCACCGACCACGACTACCCGGACGCCTGGCAGCAGGGCGGGCACCGGCTGGAGCTGACCTACCAGTTCGAGCCGGGCGCGGACGCCGACGGCGTCACCGCGCACGTCCCGCTGGCGGTGCTCAACCAGATCGAACCGGCCGGGTTCGACTGGCAGATCCCGGGCCTGCGCGAGGAACTCGTCGTCGCGCTGATCAAATCGCTGCCGAAGTCGTTGCGGCGCAACTTCGTCCCGGTGCCCGACCACGCGAAGGCCGCGCTGTCCCGGATGCCCGCGCTGCAGGGCGACCTGGTCGGGGCGCTCAGCGACCAGCTGCGGCGGATGACCGGGGTGACGGTGCCGCCGGGCGAGTTCGACGTGGACTCGCTGGCCGACCACCTGTCGATGTCGTTCCGCGTCATCGACGGCGACGGGAAGAAGCTCGCCGAGTCGAAGGACCTGGAGGAGCTGAAGCGGCGGCTGCGGCCGAAGCTGCGCGCCGAGATCTCCGCGGCCGCGGGCACCGTGGAACGCGCCGGGCTGGACTCGTGGAACTTCGGGGAACTGCCCCGCACCTTCGAGCAGGATCGCGGCGGGAACGCGGTGAAGGCCTACCCGTCGCTGGTGGACGAGGGCGATTCCGTCGCGGTCCGCATGTTCGACACCGAGGCCGAGCAGCGCCGCGCGCTGTGGGACGGCACCCGCCGGTTGCTGCTGCTGAACCTGCCGTCGCCGGTGAAGTCGTTGCAGCGCGGCATGAACGCCCGCACCCGCGTGGTGCTGGGCACCGCCCCGCACGGCGATCTGGGGCTGCTGCTGCAGGACTGCGCGAGCTGCGCGGTGGACAAGCTCGTCGCCGACGCGGGCGGCCCGGTGTGGAGCCAGGACGGGTTCGCGGCGCTGCAGGCGAAGGTGCGCGCCGGGCTCGGCCCGGTCACCGCCGACGCCGCCGCCAAGGTGGAGAAGGTCCTCGACGCGGCGCAGCGGGCCCGCTCGGCGCTCGCCGACCGGGCGCCGACCATGCCGGCCGATTCGCGCGCCGACGTCGAGGAGCAGCTCTCCGGCCTGCTGCACCCGGGGTTCGTCACCGAGGCCGGGTGGGCGCGGTTGCCGGACCTGGAGCGCTACCTGCGGGCCGTGGAGCAGCGGCTGGAGAAGGTCCAGCACCACCCGCAGCGGGACCGGCAGTGGATGGCGCAGGTCGACGAGGTGCGGGACCGCTACCTGGACGCGCTGGACGCGGTGCCGGACGGGCACGCGCCCGCGCCGGAACTCCTCGACGTCGGCTGGATGATCGAGGAGTTCCGCGTCTCCCTGTTCGCGCAGTCGATCGGCACCCCGAAGGCGGTGTCGGCCAAGCGGATCCACCGGGCCCTGGACAAGGCGCTGCGCTGATCAGGTGGCGGGGGAGACGGTGAGCCCGAGCGCCCCCGGCCCGGCGTGGGCGCCGATGATGGCGCTGGTCTCGGCGACGACGACGCGGCGGGCCTGCGGGAGCTGCGAGCGCAGCTGCTCGGCGATCTCGTGGGCGCGTTCGCCGTACTGGAAGTGCTCGATGCCGATGTCCACCGGCCCGTCGCCGGCGCGGGCGACGGCTTCGCGCACGGCCTTCTTCAGCGCCCGCTCCGGTCCGCGGCCCTTGACCATCGGTTCCAGGATGCCTTCGCGCAGCACCAGCACCGGTTTGATGGACAGCGCCTGCCCGAAGAAGGCCTGGGCGCGGCCCACGCGGCCGCTGCGGCGCAGGTATTCCAGGGTGTCCACGTAGATCATCTGGGTGGTGCTGCGCAGCCTGCGGTCCAGCACGCCGAGCACGCCCTGGGTGCTGCCGCCCGCGGCGGCGGCCTCGGCGGCGGCGATCACCGGGAACCCCATGCCGAGCCCGCACAGCCGCGAGTCGACCACGAACACCGGCAGGCTGATCTCCTCCGCGGCGGTGCGCGCGGACTGGCAGGTCTGGGAGAGGCCTTCGGAGATGTGCACGGAGACGATCGCCTCGGCCCCGGAGGAGGCGGCGTCGTTGTAGTTCCAGAAGAACGCTGGTGGCGGCGGCGGTCCCGTTTCGACGTGGGTGCCGTCGCGCATCGCCTGCGCGAGTTCCGAGTGCGGGATGCGGCGTTCGTCGTTCTCCTGGTCGCCGATCGTGAGTTCCAGCTGGATCACGCAGATGTTCAGCTGATCGGCGACGTCGGGCGGGATCGAGGCGGTGGAGTCCGTCACGATGGCGACGTGGTGCTTCATGGCGTGCAGGCTAGTCACTTGTGAAAGTTTTCAGATCTTGGCCGGGGGAAGTTCCGGGGCGGACTTCCGCGGGACTGGTGGAAAGTCCTGGCGACGACGTGAGTACCGTCACGGGAAACCTCGGTTGTGCAGGGGCTACCGGCAAGTAACATCCGGGGTGGGCGGCGTCACTGTGCCACCACCAGTGCGCCGTGGCAAGGTCGAACTTCCCGGTAGCGGTGTCATCGCACCGAACGGAAGCCCCGCGCAACCGCGCGAAACGCAAGCGAAGCCGACGTGAAGTCCGCAGGAGGTCGAAGAGGACCCATGAACATCGTCGTCCTGGTGAAGCAGGTGCCCGACACGTGGTCCGAGCGCAAGCTCAAAGACTCCGACCACACGCTCGACCGCGAGTCGGCGGACGCCGTGCTGGATGAGATCAACGAACGTGCGGTGGAAGAGGCGCTGCTGATCAAGGAGGCGCAGGGCGGTGAGGTGACCGTCGTGGCGATGGGTCCGGACCGCGCCACCGACGCGATCCGCAAGGCGCTGTCGATGGGCGCGGACAAGGCGGTGCACCTCTCCGACGAGGCGCTGGCCGGTTCCGACGCGGTCTCCACCGCCAAGGCCCTCGCCAAGGTCGTCGGCACCGTCGACTCCGTGGACCTGGTGATCGCGGGCAACGAGGCCACCGACGGCCGCGTGGGCGCGGTCCCGGCGATGCTGGCCGAGCTGCTGGGCCTGCCGCAGCTGACCTACGCGCGCAAGGTCACCACCGACGGCTCGACCATCAGCATCGAGCGCGAGACCGACGCGGGCATCATCAGCCTGGAGGCGAACCTGCCCGCGGTCGTGTCGGTCACCGAGAAGATCAACGAGCCGCGGTACCCGTCCTTCAAGGGCATCATGGCCGCCAAGAAGAAGCCGGTCTCCGTGCTGACCCTGGCCGACGCCGGCATCGACGCGTCCGAGGTCGGACTGGCCGGTGCCGGGTCGAAGGTCGTGGAGTCCGCGCCGAAGCCGCCGAAGCAGGCCGGCCAGCGCGTCAACGACGAGGGCGACGGCGGCACCAAGATCGTCGAGTTCTTGGCCGCCGAGAAGCTGGTCTGAGTCCTAGGTTCGCGAGGAGATGAAAGACATGTCTGAGGTTCTGGTCCTCGTCGACCACTCCGGCGGTGAGGTCAAGAAGGTCACCCTGGAGCTGCTGACCGCCGCCCGCCGCCTCGGCGCACCGTCCGCGGTCGTCGTCGGCGAGCCCGGTGAAGCGGGCAAGCTGGCCGATGTGCTGGCGTCCTACGGCGCCGAGAAGGTGTACGCGGCCGAGTCCGCCGACACCGCGTCCTACCTGGTCACCCCGGCCGTCGACGTGCTCGCGTCGCTGGTCGGCTCGGCCTCCCCGGCCGCGGTGCTGGTACCGGGCTCGATCGACGGCAAGGAGATCGCGGGCCGGCTGGCCGTGCGGCTCGGTTCGGGTCTGCTCTCGGAGGTCGTCGACATCGACGGCGACGGGATCGGCTCGCACTCGCTGTTCGGCGGCACCTACAACGCCAAGGCCCAGGTCACCACCGGCACGCCGGTCGTGACCGTGCTGCCCGGCAGCGTCGAGGCCGAGCAGGCCGCCGGCGCCGGTGCCCAGGAAGCGGTCGAGGTGCCCGCGGTCGACGCCGCGAAGAACGCCAAGATCACCGGCGTGCAGCCCGCCGAGGCCGGGGACCGCCCCGAGCTCACCGAGGCGTCCGTGGTCGTCTCCGGGGGCCGCGGCGTCGGTTCGGCCGAGTCGTTCGACGTCGTCGAGAAGCTCGCCGACTCGCTCGGCGCCGCCGTCGGCGCCTCCCGCGCCGCGGTCGACTCCGGCTACTACCCGCACCAGTTCCAGGTCGGGCAGACCGGCAAGACCGTCTCGCCGCAGCTCTACATCGCCCTCGGGATCTCCGGCGCCATCCAGCACCGCGCCGGGATGCAGACCTCGAAGACGATCGTGGCGGTCAACAAGGACGCCGAGGCGCCGATCTTCGAGATCGCCGACTACGGCGTCGTGGGCGACCTGTTCAAGGTCGCCCCGCAGCTGACCGACGAGGTCGGCAAGCGCAAGGGCTGAGCCCTCCGCTGAGCCGAGAACGGGCCGCACCCCGCACCGGGGCGCGGCCCGTTCTCGTCGTACGGACGGGCTCCTCGGCGGCGGCCACCGCCGGAGCCCGGCCGCGGGTCAGCGGTGCTCGTCGCGGCCCTGGCAGGCGAGCTTGTCGGCGCGCTCGTTCTCCGGGTGGCCGTTGTGGCCCTTCACCCAGTTCCACGTCACCTCGCCGTGCCGCTGCACCTCGGCGTCCAGGCGCTGCCACAGGTCCGCGTTCTTCACCGGCTTCTTCGCCGAGGTCAACCAGCCGTTGCGCTTCCAGCCGCGCATCCACTCCGAGATGCCCTTGAGCACGTAGGTGCTGTCGCTGAACACCCGCACCTGCGGCATCGGGCGGGTCAGCGCGGCCAGCCCCTCGATGACCGCGGTGAGCTCCATCTTGTTGTTCGTGGTGGCGGGCTCCCCGCCGTGCAGCTCGCGCTCGTGGTCGCCGTAGCGCAGCACCACGCCCCACCCGCCGGGGCCGGGGTTGCCGCTGCAGGCGCCGTCGGTGAACAGTTCCACGAGGTTCCGGTCGGGCTCAGGCATCCCGCAAACCTACTTCCCGGGCCGCGGCGACCCGCGAGGCGGACCGCATCGATCGAGTACCGCGCATTCACCGAAAGTTCCTGCTGCGTGCCCTCGTCCGATCTACTGCGCTTCCTGCGCGCGGCGATACACCTTCAGGCATGTCCGAGTCGCAGCTGCTTGCCAGCACCGCGCCCGCAGGATCGCCCGCCACCGACGGCGCCCACTACTCGCTGCTCGTCGCCAGGGACACCGAGGAGGTGCGGGCCGCCCAACGCCTGCGCTACCAGGTGTTCGCCGAGGAGATGGGCGCCACCGTGCACGCCGACCTGCCCGGCGTGGAGACCGATCCGTTCGACGACTTCTGCGATCACCTGATCGTCCGCGGCGACCGCTCCGGGGCGGTCGTCGGGACCTACCGGATGCTCCCGCCGGAACGCGCGCACGCCGCCGGGAAGCTGTACTCCGAGGGCGAGTTCGACCTGGGCTCGCTCACCTCGCTGCGCCCGGCCCTGGTCGAGACCGGCCGGTCCTGCGTGCACCGCGACCACCGCTCCGGCGCGGTGGTGAGCCTGGTGTGGGCGGGGATCGCCCGCTACATGCTGCTGTCCGGCCACACCTGGCTCGCCGGGTGCGCCTCGGTGCCGCTGGACGACGGCGGGCCGCTGGCGGCGAAGGTGTGGGACACCGTGTCCGCGAAGCACGCCTCGCCGCCCGAGCTGCAGGTGCGGCCCTACCTGCCGTGGGACCCGGACGGGGTGCCGCGCACCCACCGCGGGCCGCTGCCGCCGCTGCTGAAGGGCTACCTGCGGCTCGGGGCCTGGGTGTGCGGGCCGCCCGCGCACGACCCGGAGTTCGGGGTCGCGGACTTCTTCGTGCTGCTCAACTTCACCGAGATCGACCAGCGGTACCTGCGGTTCTTCCTGGGCGCGTCGGCATGACGCACCCGTGGTTCCCGGACTCCCCGTGCGGTCCCGGATGCCTGCCCGGGCCGGGGAGCCCGCGGGCCGGCACCCACCTGGTGGTGCTGCGGTTGTCCCGCGCGGTGGCGCTGCTGCTGCTGGGCGTGGCGCTGGCGGTGGTGTTCGCGCTGCTGCGCGGCTCGCTGCGCACCGCGCTGGTGCGGGCCTGGTTCCGGGCGCTGCTGCGCGCGTTCGGGGTGCGGTTCGTGGTGCGCGGCGAGCTCGGGAGCTCCGGCTGCCTGGTGGTCACCGACCACGTGTCCTGGCTGGACGTGGTGGCGCTGATGGCGGTGCGGCCGATGCGGTTGCTGGCGAAGATCGAACTGCGGGCCTGGCCGGTGGTGGGACCGCTGGCCACCCGCGTCGGCACCCTCTACATCGACCGGGAGCGGCTTTCGGCGCTGCCCGCCGCGATCGGCGCGCTCGCCGACGCGCTGCGCGGTGGTGCCGTCGTCGGCGCCTTCCCGGAGGGCACCACCTGGTGCGGCCGGGCCTCCGGGCGCTACCGGCCCGCGGTGTTCCAGGCGGCGCTGGACGCGGGGGTGCCGGTGCGGCCGGTGGCCCTGCGGTTCCGCACCGGGGCCGGGGAGCCCACCACGGTCGCCGCGTTCGTCGGGGCGGCGACCCTGCTGGACTCGGTGCTCGCGGTGGCGCGGGCGCGGGACCTGGTGGTGGAGTTCGAGGTGCTGCCGGAGCTGGCGACCGGCAGCCGGGCCGAGCTGGCCCGCCGCGCACGGCACGCCGTCGCCCGAGCCACCTCCGCAGCGGAACGGCACCCCGCCCACCGGCACCGCTGCGCCCCGCACCCGCTCCCGTCGGCGGCCTGATCACCGCTGGACGAACGCGGCAGCGGGCCGGTGTCGGGGACGTCCGCTCCTCGTCAGCGGCGCGGCCGCTGAACGGCGACCCGGCACCGTCCTGGCGGAAGGGCCCCGGGGGCCGCTAGCGGTGGCCCCACGCCTGCACGAACGCGGGGGAGAGATCCCAGAAACCCGGGTCCCGCAGCAGGCGGTGGAACTCCGCCAGCTCGTCCGCCGACACCCGGCCGTCGGTGAGCAGCCGCTCCGCCGACATCGCCACGCCGCGCCGCCAGAACTCGGTGAGGTCCGTGCCGCCGCGCAGGTGCCAGGTGGCCGAGCGCGCCCCGACGTCCCGATAGCCGAGCTCCAGCAGCGATCCGGGCTGGCGCCGGGACCAGCCGCTGTCGGTGCCCACGACCTCCCGCAGCAGGTCGCTCCACCGCCGCAGCACCTCGCTGTAGACCGGGTTCGGCGAACCGCCCAGCGGGAACCAGCCGAACGACTCGACCAGCACGACGCCCCCGGGCCGCAACCAGTCCCGCATCCGGCGCAGCACCTCGTCGCGCTCGCGGAGGTGGGACAGCACCAGCCGGGCGTGGATCACGTCGAACGACTCCGGCGGGAACACCTCGCGGACCACGTCGTGGCGCAGCACGGTCAGGTTCGGGCGCGGGTCGCGCTCCAGCAGGGAGGTCTGCACGTCGGTCGCGACCACCTCGCCGTCGGGGACCTGCTCGCACCACCACCGGGCGATCGACCCGGAGCCGGCGCCGACCTCCAGACAGCGGGCGTCCGGCCGGGTGCCGAGTTCGGCGAGCAGGCGGGTGGTCTCCGGGTCGAAGATCCGGCACAGCAGGCCGAGCCGCACCTCCTCGTCGGCGTCCAGGGTGAACAGGGTGTCGCCGTACTTCTCCATCGTCCTCTTCCGCCGTCGTGGGCCGTCCGGACGTTCCGGTGCCCGGGTCACTCCTGGCCGGTGTAGGCGGCGAGGGTGCGGTCGGCGGCGGCGCGCGCCTCCGGTTCCGGGGTGCCCGCGGCCACGCTCGCCTCGTACCAGGCTTCGGAGCCGGCGCGCAGGAACCGCAGGCCTTCCTCGGACGCCAGCCACTCCGGGCCCTCCTCCGGGGTGATCCCGCCCTCCGGCGCCAGGTGCGAGGCGAGGCCGAGCAGCATCGAGTCCCAGCCGAGCCCGACCGCACCCGGCCCGTACTGCGCCCAGCGCTGCTCGGACACGTGCGCCACGTGCTCCAGCTCCAGTTCGGTGCCGCCGTCGGCGGGGCGCAGCCGCACCTCGATCCAGCTCACCTCGCCGCCGAACTCCCAGGTCGCGGCGAAGGAGCGCGGCGGATCGCAGCGCTGCACGGTGCCGCCCGCGTGCCCCTCCAGCTGGTAGTGGCCGCCGAGCCGCAGCTCCCCGCTGATCGGCAGGAACCAGTGCGGGATCCGCTCGGCGCTCGTCACCGCGTCCCAGACCTCGTCGAGCGGCGCGTCCAGCCGCTCGGCGAGCACCGCGACCCGCGCGGGACCGGTCTCCAGTTCGCGGGTGCCGACGGTGCGCCGCACCGCGGCCAACTGCTGCTGGGCGTCGACCATGACCTGCTCCTCCGTGGTGGCGGCTCGCTCCGGGGCCAGCCTAGGAGCGACCGCCGGCGTCCGGCCCGGCGCAGGTCGCGCACCGCCGAACGGTGGACCCGGCTGGACTTCGACCGGGGTGCGGGTTGCAGGCTCACCGGGTGACGATCGACGACGAAGCCACCGAGTCCGCCCGTCCTTCGACCAGCGCGCTGTGGAGCCCGCAGCGGCGGAACTTCACCGCCGGACTGGTCCTCGTCATCACCCTCGCCGCGTTCGAGGCGATGGGCATCGGGACCGCGCTGCCGACGATCGTGCGCGAATGGGGCGCCGAGCAGTGGTACTCGTGGCCGTTCACGATCTTCATGGCGGCCAGCGCCATCGGCACGGTCGTCGCGGGCCGGATCTGCGACCGGCGCGGTCCCGCGGTCCCGCTGCTGGTGGCGATGCCGACGTTCGCGGCGGGCCTGGTGCTCGCCGGGTTCGCGCCGGGGATGCCGGTGCTGCTGGTGGCCCGCGCGCTGCAGGGGCTCGGTGCCGGGGCGCAGATCGTCGCGCTGTACGTGCTGATCGCCCGCGTCTACCCGGAGCGGGACCGACCTGCCGCGTTCGGCGCGCTGTCCGCGGCCTGGGTGGTGCCCGCGCTGCTCGGGCCGGTGGTGGCGGGGGCGCTGACCGAGCACGTGGGCTGGCGCTGGGTGTTCCTCGGGTTGGCGCCGCTGATGGTGCTCGGGGCGCTGCTGCTGGTGCCGACGGTGCGGCGGATCGGTTCCGAGGGCGAACCGGACGCCGCGCCCGTTCCGGGGCTGCCGCTGGCGGCGGTAGGCGCCGCCGCCGGGACCGTGGGGCTGAACTGGGCGGCGCAGGACCTGTCCGGTTCGGCCGGGGGAGTGCAGTTGCCGGTGCTGGTCGCGGGACTGGTCGGGTTGCTGGTGCTGGTGCCGTCGCTGCGGGTGCTGCTGCCCAGCGGTACCGGGACCGGGCGGCCCGGCATCCCGGTGATGGTGCTCGCGCGCGGCCTGCTCGCCGGGGTGTTCTTCACCGCGCAGGCGTTCGTGCCGCTGACCCTGTCCGTGGTGCACGGGTTCTCGCCGACCGCGGCGGGCGTCCCGCTGACCGTCGGCTCGCTCGGCTGGAGCGTCGGGGCGCTGTGGCAGAGCCGCCGGGCCGGTGCGCGCCGGGAGCACCTGGTGGGGTCCGGGCTGGTGCTGGTGGCGATCGCGGTGGCCGGGCTGGTGCTGATCGCCCCGGCCGGCGGCTCGGCGTGGCCGGTGTTCGTGCTGTGGTCGCTCGGCGGGGTGGGGATGGGGCTCGGCGTGGCCAGCACCTCGGTGCGG
Organism: Saccharopolyspora sp. 6V; assembly: GCF_020176785.1. Lineage (NCBI taxonomy): Bacteria > Bacillati > Actinomycetota > Actinomycetes > Pseudonocardiales > Pseudonocardiaceae > Saccharopolyspora > Saccharopolyspora sp. 6V. The sequence goes on from NZ_JAIUKB010000011.1 coordinate 60,866, forward strand.
GTGCTGGCGCTGTCGGCGCCGGAGCAGCGCGGGTTCCACTCCTCGGCGCTGCAGATCTCCGACATGCTCGGGCAGGCCCTGCTGGTGGCGCTCGGCGGCGTCCTGGTGGCGGCGCCGGGCCCCCCCCGGGGGGGCCCCCCCGCGGGGGGGGGGCGGGGGCGCGGGGGGGGGGGGGGGGGCCGGGGAGAGGGGCGGCCCGGGGGGGGGCCCCCCCCGGGGGCGGTTAACACCCCCCATTGGGGGGGGGGGCCGGGGGGGGGGGTGGGGGGGGGGGGGGGGGGGGCGGGGGGGGGCGGGGGGGGGGCCCCCCCCGCGGGGGTGGTGCCGCTGGACCTGGGGCTGGCGGTGATCGCCGTGCTCGGTGCCGTCCGCGTGTTCCGCAGCGGCCGGGCGTGACCGAGCACCTGGCACGGCGAGTCGGGTGATGAGCCTGCATTACCCTGGTGGGGCGATGACTTACCTCGACCACGCGGCCACCACGCCCATGCGGGCGGAAGCGGTCACGGCGATGAGCGGGGCGTTGGCCCGGTTGGGCAACGCCTCGTCCCTGCACACCTCGGGCCGCCGGGCCCGCCGCGCCGTGGAGGAGTCCCGCGAGACCATCGCCACCGCCCTCGGCGCCCGGCCCTCCGAAGTGCTGTTCACCGGCGGCGGCACCGAGAGCGACAACCTCGCGGTGAAGGGCATCTTCTGGGCCCGCCGCGGCGCGGACCCGGCGCGCGACCGGGTGCTGGCCTCCGCGGTGGAGCACCACGCGGTGCTCGACACCGTGGAGTGGCTCGCCGAGCACGAAGGCGCCGACGTCACCTGGCTGCCCGTCGACGAGCACGGCCGGGTGCGCCCCGAGGCGTTCGAGGAGGCGCTGCGCGCCGATCCCGACCGCGTCGCGCTGGCCACCGTGATGTGGGCCAACAACGAGGTCGGCACCGTCAACCCGATCCCGGAGCTCGCCGCGATCGCCGACCGCTACGGGGTGCCGCTGCACACCGACGCGGTGCAGGCCGTGGACACCGTGCCGGTCGACTTCGCCGCCTCCGGCGCCGCCGCGCTCACCATGACCGGGCACAAGGTCGGCGGCCCCTACGGAGCGGGCGTGCTGCTGCTGGCGCGCGACGTGCCGTGCACCCCGCTGCAGCACGGCGGCGGCCAGGAGCGGGAGGTGCGCTCCGGAACGCTCGACGTGCCCGGGGTGATCGGCCTGGCCACCGCGACCCGCGAAGCCGTCGAGCAGCGCGCCGCGCACGTGCCCGCGGTCGCCGCGCTGCGCGACGAACTCCTCGCCGGGGTGCGCGCGGCGGTGCCGGACGTGGTGCTCAACGGCGACCCGGACCTGTCGGTGACCGGACCGGCGCCGGCGCGGCTGCCCGGCAACGCGCACCTGACCTTCCCCGGCTGCGAGGGCGACAGCCTGCTGATGCTGCTGGACGCGCACGGCATCGAGTGCTCCACCGGTTCCGCCTGCACCGCGGGCGTCGCCGAACCGAGCCACGTGCTGCTGGCGATGGGGGCCGAACCGCGGGCGGCGCGCGGCTCGCTGCGGTTCTCCCTGGGACACGACTCCACCGGCGCCGACGTGCGGGCGCTGACCGAGGCCATCGGGCCGGTGGTGGAACGGGCGCGCAACGCCGGGCTGACCGGGTTGCGCCGTGCGGCGGCGCGGACGACCGCCACGACGGAGGTGTGAGGCAGTGCGAGTACTGGCTGCGATGAGCGGCGGGGTGGACTCCGCGGTCGCCGCCGCCCGCGCGGTGGAGGCCGGCCACGACGTGACCGGCGTGCACCTGGCGCTGTCGGCGAAACCGGGGACGCTGCGCACCGGCGCCCGCGGCTGCTGCACCATCGAGGACTCCCGCGACGCGCGGCGCGCCGCCGACATCCTCGGCATCCCGTTCTACGTGTGGGACTTCGCCGAGCGGTTCACCGAGGAGGTCATCGAGACCTTCGTCGGCGAGTACGCCGCCGGCCGCACCCCGAACCCGTGCCTCACCTGCAACGAGAAGATCAAGTTCGAGGCGTTGCTGGAGAAGGCGATGGCGCTCGGCTTCGACGCCGTGTGCACCGGCCACTACGCGCGGCTCGTCGTGCAGGACGGCGTGCCGGAGCTGCGCCGCAGCCGCGACGAGGGCAAGGACCAGTCCTACGTGCTGGCCTCGCTGACCGCGGAGCAGCTGCGGCACTCGATGTTCCCGCTGGGCGACTCGCTGAAGTCCGAGGTGCGGGCCGAGGCGGAGCGCCGCGACCTGGCCGTCGCGCAGAAGCCGGACAGCCACGACATCTGCTTCATCCCCGACGGCGACACCCGCTCCTTCCTGGAGTCGAAGCTCGGGCAGACCCCGGGTGAGCTGGTGGACGCCGAGACCGGCGCGGTCCTCGGCAAGCACACCGGCGTGCACGGGTTCACCGTCGGGCAGCGCAAGGGCCTCGGCATCGACGCCCCCGCGCCGGACGGCAAACCGCGCTACGTCCTGTCGCTGGAACCGGTGTCGGGCACCGTGAAGGTCGGCTCGGCCGACCACCTCGGGGTGACCGGGATCGACGCGAAGCGGCCGATCTGGCCGTCCGAGCGGGAACTGGACGGGTCCACCGAGTGCGTGGTGCAGGTGCGCGCGCACGGCGGCACGGCGGGGGCCGTCGCCGAGGTCGCGGACGGCGGCCTGCGCGTCGAGCTCACCGAACCGCTGCGCGGCGTGGCCCCTGGCCAGGCGATCGTGCTGTACCGCCCGGAACCCGAGGGCGATCTGGTCCTCGGCAGCGGCCTCATCTCGGCGACCCGCTGAGGATCCTCCGGCCCGCTCGGCTGAACGGCCCACCCGCCCGATCTCGGGCCGGTGGGCCGTTCAGCCGAGCAGCGGCCGCCGCGCCGGATCCCCTCGGGCCGCCGTGCAGCCGGTGCGTCAGCGGGTCTTGAGGATCGCTTCGAGCTCGTCCAGGGCCGCGACGGCCTGGGAGTAGCCGAAGACGTACAGGTTGTGGAACGGGATCCCGCGCCGCTCGCGAACGGCGGGCAGGTTCTGGAACGCGCCCTGCCCGAGCAGCGCCTCCATCGCCGGTTCCGCCGAACCGTCCGGGTTCACCTGGTACAGCAGCACATCGGTGTCGTTGAGCACGCCCAGCTGCTCGTAGGAGTGCTCGACGGCGCTGCCGGTCTTGCCTTCCGCGGCGGAGCCGAACCGGGCGCCCGCCTCGGCGAGCACGACGCCGCTCCACGAGTCCGGCAGGCACAGGTTCCAGCTGCCGGAGCTGAACGAGGCCACCAGGTTGAACCGGGTGCGGCCCAGCGCGTCCGCGTAGGTCTCGCGGATCTTCTTCGCCCGCGCGAGGTAGTCGTCGCGCAGCCGGTTCATCGGCTCCGGCCGGTTCACGATGTTCGCGGCCTGCAACGCCATCTCCTGCCACTCGCCGGACACCCGGGAGGTGAGGATGACGGTCGGCGCGATGCCGGACAGCTGCTCGTAGGTGCTGCCGCCGGTGAGGGTGAACGCGCTGTTGCCGATGATCAGGTCGGGGTGCATGGAGATCACCCGTTCCATCTCCGGCTGGTAGCCGCCGACGCGGGGCAGCTGCTCGTAGGCCGCCTTGTGCTGCTGCGGCATCCAGTCGTCGAGGCCGTCGACGGTGGCCGCGGGCCGGATGCCGACGTCCAGCAGCGCGATGGTGGCGTACTGGTCGAGGCACACGACGCGCTGCGGGTCGGCCGGGATGGTCACCGGGCCCAGGTGCGAGTCGACGCTGCGGGTCGCCCCTTCGGGTTCGGCGGCGCCGCCTCCTCCCGCGCAGCCCGCGGCGCCCAGCACGGCGAGCACCCCCGCGGCTTGCAGCAACCCGCGGCGCGAGAGCGCGGACGTCCCGGACGACAGGGGCATGGAGTACTCCTTCGCAGAACCGGCGCGCCCGAGCGGGTGACACCGAAGGACGGTAAGCATGGTTAGCCTAACCTAGCGTGCGCATCCCGCCTGCCGGTCCGCCCGTGGGCGCCGCCGATAATGGGGGCGTGAGTGACGCAGCGTGGAACCCCGGGATCGCCACCGCCATCGGCTCGATGCCGGGAACGGATCCGCTGGAAGCCGCCCGCGTCGTGCTGGGCGAGCTGCCGGACCTGATGCCGTTCCCGGAGCTGCCCGCGCGCGGAGTGGGTGCCGACATCCTCGGCCGCACCGCCGGGCTGCTCGTCGACCTCGCCGTCGAGGTCGTGCCCTCCGGCTACCGCGTCGCGGGCCGCCCCGGCCGGGACCACCGCCGCGCCCTGGACCTGCTGCGGTGGGACCTGGACGCCGTCGAGCAGGCCGTCGCCGAAGCCGGTGCGCCGCGCGCGGTCAAGGTGCAGGCCGCCGGACCGTGGACGCTCGCGGCCGGCATCGAGCTGGAGCGCGGGCACCGGGTGCTCACCGACCCGGGCGCGCTGCGGGACTTCGCCGAATCCCTCGGGGAAGGACTCCGGGTGCACGCCGCGCAGGTCGCCGCCCGCACCGGCGCACCCGTCGTGGTGCAGCTGGACGAACCGTCGTTGCCCGCGGTGCTCGCCGGGAACCTGCCCACCCCGTCCGGCTACGGCCAGGTGCCCGCGGTGCCCGGGCCGGAGGCGCAGCGACTGCTCGCGGACCTGATCGACGGTCTCGCCGCCGCCACCGGGCAGCCGGTGATCGTGCACTGCTGCGCGTCCCGGCCGCCGGTGCGGCTGCTGCGCGGCGCGGGCGCCGGGACGATCTCGCTGGACGCCACTCGGCTCGGCTCGGTCACCGGGGCGTTCGCCGACGAGCTCGGCGAAGCGTGGGAGGAGGGCACCCGGCTGCTGCTCGGCCTGGTCCCCGCCGTCGACCCGGAACACCGCCCGGATCCGCGGGAACTCGCCCGGCCCGGGCTGGAACTGGCCGCCCGCCTCGGTTTCGCGCCGAAGGCGCTGCTGGAACGCGCCGCGGTGAGCCCGTCCTGCGGGCTGGCCGGGGCCTCCCCGGAGTGGGCGCGGCGGGCGCCCGCGGTGGCGCGACAGGTCAACGAAGTGTTCGCGGAAGCGGCCGAACGCTAGCGGTGGCGCGAGGTTCGCCCCGATGAGCAAGATCGTTAGTGCCGTTCACATCACCTGGATGTCCCAGCGATGGTAAGAAACCAGACGTGTCGAACACCGGGGAAGTCGAGCGGTTCGGATGGGTGCACCGCAGCACCGTCCAGGACGCCGCGTGCTTGACCTTCGTGCGCGGCACCGGCCTCGACGCGATCGCGGGGCGGTTCGGCGCCATCACCGAACACCGGCGCCCCCTCGACTTCGACGAGTACTGCGAAGAGGCCTTCGCCCACCAGGACCGCTATCCGGTGATCGGGCTGCGCAGCGCCGGGGAGTGGACGCTGGTCGCCGAGGACGGCGGTTTCCAGGGCAGCAGGCCGGAGGTGCTGCGCCAGGTCAGCCGCGGCACCGAAGTCGTCTCGGCGTTCTGGAACGTCAACGCGCTCACCCAGTTCAGCCACGCCGTCGACGGCGAGGTGCGCACGTCCTTCGAAGCGCTGATGCCCGCGTTCCGCCAGGGGACCCGGCCCGACGGGCTCGAAGAGGTCCGCGCCGGACTCCCGTGGGCGGGCAGCGGACCGGGGGAGCGCGGGGCGGACACCATCGAGCTGATGCTGGCGCTGGCCGCCCGCATCACCGGTGAACCGCTGACCCCGGAGTGGTTCGACGGGGACTTCGCCACCTACCCGGTCGCGGCCTGGCCGCTGGACCTGCCCAGCTCCCCGGAGGCGTTGCTCGACGAGGTGGGGCTGGGCCAGATCGGCATCCGGCCCGCCGCCGAGGACTTCGAGGCCGAACCCACCGAACTGCTCGACCTGGTGCGCAGCGCGGGTCCCGCCCGGTGCCGGCGGGCTGCGGTGAACGTGGCGCGGCACGTGCTGGACCTGACCGCGGGCCACGACCAGCTGGTGGTGGCCGCGACGCTGCGCGGGCTGGAGGACGGGGCCGAACCGGACGGCACCGCCATCGGCGAAGTGGTGCGGCTGCGCCGGTGGGAGCTGCACCGAGCACCGGTGACGAGCGTGGACCGCGCGCGGGTGCGGGCGCTGGAAGTGCTGCGGCAGGCCACGAACCGCGATCCGCTGACCGCGCTGCTCGGTGCGCTGGCCGAGGCGGGCAGGCTGCGGATCGAACGCCGCGACCTCACCGACCTGGTGACCGCGGCCCTGACCTGATCGGCCGCGGGACGGGATCTTCCGGAACGGCCGCGGGAATCGGGGCCGGGGCGGCACAATGGCCGCATGCTGAGGTTCTTCCGCCGCCGCACCGCCCAGGACGCGCCCGACGAGGTCGACGACGTGGCCGCCGACGCGCGGGCGAAGGCGGCGGAGTTCTGGCGCCGCTGGGACGAACTGCTGCCGCGAGTGGCCGCGGCCCTCGGCGAAGGTGCCCCGCAGCAGCTGGACGCGGAGCTGGCGGCGGCCGTCACGGCGTTGCACCCGGACCTGGCGTTCTCCCTGGAGCAGGGTGGGCGCACCCCTTACGCGCTCGTCGTCAGCGGCCAGGCCGATCCGCGGGTGCGGCCTTACACCGACGCGTGGCTGGCCGCCGCTCCCACCGGCGATTCGCTGTTCGAGTACCACGACGCGGTGCCGCCGGTGCCGGATCCGACGCAGGTCGTGGTGAACCTGGCGGGTGAGCGCTGGCCGCTGGCCGACGTGCGGGTGTTCGCCCAGGTCGACGAGGCCGAGGGCGTGGTGGACGTGGCCGTGTACCACCCGGGTTTCGCCGCGATGGAGCCCGCGGCCCGCTCGGCGCTGACCTTCCTGCCGCTGGACGCCGCGCTCGGCGAGCGGCTCGCCGCGGACCGCCTCGGCCGGGTGGAGACCGCCGAGCGGGAACCACAGGGCGCGATCGGGCTGCTGGAGTTCCGCGAACTGGTCCGCGGCGTGGGCGCCGCGGCCCGGCCGGACGACGCGGGGTGATTCCGAGCCCCACCCGGACCGGTGGCGGAGCCGCCGCCCGGTAGCCCGCGGTGACCGCACCGGCCGGGTCGCGGCCCGGGCGCGCCGCGGGGCCGGGTGATCCGCGCGAGCTGTCGGGGTGGCTCGTTAGGCTCAGTGCGTGACCAGCAAGGACCGCGCCGGCACGGCCTCCGGCGAGAAGACCGCTCCCACCAGTCCGGACGCGACCGGCCCCGAGCAGGGCGGAACCGCCGCGCGGCCGGACGCCGAGCTGCCCGCCGACCCGGCCGTCGCGCAGGCGGAGGGCGTGGAGGACGTGCCCGCCGAGGTGCGGGAGCGCTACGCGGCGCTCGCCGACGAGGTCCGCGGTCACCAGTTCCGCTACTACGTGCTCGACTCGCCCACGATCGCCGACTCCGAGTTCGACGAGCTGTTCGTGGAACTGCAGCGGCTGGAGGACGAGCACCCCGCGCTGCGCGCCCCCGACTCGCCGACGCAGACCGTCGGCGGCACCTTCTCCACCGAGTTCACCGCGGTGGACCACCTGGAGCGGATGCTCAGCCTGGACAACGCCTTCGACACCGAGGAGTTCCGCGCCTGGGTGGACCGGGTGGAGCGCGAGGTCGGCACCGACGTGCACTACCTGTGCGAGCTGAAGATCGACGGGCTGGCGATCAACCTGCTGTACCGGGACGGGAAGCTGGCACGCGCGCTCACCCGCGGCGACGGCCGCACCGGCGAGGACGTGACGCTCAACGTGCGCACCATGGGCGACGTGCCCACCGAGCTGCACGGCACCGACGAGTACCCGGTGCCCGCGCTGGTGGAGGTCCGCGGCGAGGTGTTCTTCCGCGTCGAGGAGTTCGCCGAGCTCAACGCCGCCCTGGTCGACGCGGGCGGATCCCCGTTCGCGAACCCGCGCAACGCGGCCGCCGGTTCGCTGCGGCAGAAGGACCCGCGCGTCACGCGGCGCCGCCCGCTGCGGTTGATCTGCCACGGCCTCGGCAAGCGGAAGGGCTTCGAACCGAGCAGGCAGTCCGAGTCCTACGCGGCGCTGAAGGCCTGGGGCCTGCCGGTGTCCCGGCACACCCGGGTTCTGTCCACAGTGGACGAGATCGTGGCGCACATCCGGTACTGGGGCGAGAACCGGGACACCGCCGAGCACGAGATCGACGGCGTCGTCGTCAAGGTCGACGAGGTCTCGCTGCAACGCCGCCTCGGCACCACCTCCCGCGCCCCGCGCTGGTCCATCGCCTACAAGTACCCGCCGGAGCAGGCGACGACCACGCTGCGCGACATCAAGGTCAACGTCGGCCGCACGGGCCGCGTCACCCCCTACGCCGAGATGGAACCCGTCAAGGTCGCCGGATCCACCGTCTCCATGGCCACCCTGCACAACTCCGACGAGGTGCGGCGCAAGGGCGTGCTCATCGGCGACCGCGTCGTCATCCGCAAGGCGGGCGACGTGATCCCCGAAGTGCTGGGGCCCGTCGTCGACGTCCGCGACGGCCGCGAACGCGAATTCGTGATGCCCACCGAATGCCCCGAGTGCGGCGCCACCCTGCACCGGCAGAAGGCGGGCGACGTCGACATCCGCTGCCCCAACTCCCGGTCCTGCCCGGCGCAGCTGCGGGAACGGCTGTTCCACCTGGCCGGGCGCGGTGCCTTCGACATCGAAGCCATGGGCTACGAATCCGCGGTGGCGCTGCTGTCCTCCGGCGTGCTCGTCGACGAAGGCGACGTGTTCGACCTCGGCGAGGACAAGCTGCTGCGCACCGAGCTGTTCCGCACCAAGGAGGGCAACCTCTCCGCCAACGGTGCCAAGCTGCTCAAGAACCTCGCCGCCGCCAAGGAGAAGCCGCTGTGGCGGGTGCTCGTGGCGCTCTCCATCCGGCACGTCGGCCCCACCGCGGCACAAGCGCTCGCCCGCGAATTCGGCTCCCTGGAGCGCATCGAGGACGCCGCCGAGGAGGAGATCGCCGCCGTCGACGGCGTCGGCCCCACCATCGCCACCGCCGTCCGCGAATGGTTCGAGGTGGACTGGCACCGCGAAGTGGTGCGCAAGTGGCGCGCCGCCGGGGTGCGGATGGCCGACGAGCGGGACGAGTCGGTGCCGCGCACCCTCACCGGCCTGTCCATCGTCGTCACCGGCTCGCTGGAGACCTACTCCCGGGACGAGGCCAAGGAGTTCATCATGGCCCGCGGCGGCCGCGCCGCCGGCTCGGTGTCGAAGAAGACCGCGTTCGTGGTCGTCGGCGACTCGCCCGGCTCCAAGTACGACAAGGCCGTGCAGCTGAAGGTGCCGGTGCTGGATGAGGACGGGTTCCGGGTGCTCCTGGAACAAGGCCCAGAAGCAGCAGCCTCCGCGGCGCTTGAGGTTGAGTGATCGGATCGCCCTGCGATAGGGGCGGGTGGCGGAACCTCAGCGCTTTCCTCGCTGCGGGATCGATTTCCCAAGTGGCTCCGCCACGAGGGAAATCGCTGTCCTCGCGAGGAAAGCGCTGAGAACCCGCGGGTGGTCCTTTTGCTCTGGTGGTCGCTGCTCATCGGCTTCGCCGCTGACAGGAAAATGACGAGGCCGCTGGGGGCGCCGCTCAGCGGCCTCGTCGCTGACAAGAGGTGAGTGACGACCTCCGTCGCTGGTCAGCCGTCCAGGACTACTGAGACGATTCCGGCGAGGTGGGCCAGCCTGGCGACCTCGGCGGCGCGGAACATGGGGCCGCCGGGGCGGCCGGCGAGCAGGACGCGGTCCGGCTTGCCGATCGGCGTGGCGGCCAGCTCGGTGCCCAGCTCCTGCCAGGTCTCCGGCACCCACAGCTCGTCGCCGTCCAGGATCGTGGCCCGCGGCAGCGGTAACCACGGCAGTTCCAGGTAGCCCTCCTGCGGGGCCGACGAACTCGCGGCGAGCTGCTCGGCACCGCCCGCGTGGTGGCCGAACACGATCGCCCAGCCCGACCGGATGATCTTCGGGACGCCTTCGGCGAAGATCTGCAGCCCGTTGCCGGGTTCCGCGGCGATGTCCTCGACGAGCTCCAGCTCGCGGTGGGTGTCCAGCACGCCCGCGTACGGGCGGACCGCGTCGACCTCGACGCCGTCCACGGACTCCGCGGCGGTGATCAGGATGTCCGGGAGGCGGCCCGAGGGCAGTTCGACGACCATGTCGTCGATCGCCACGTCCCCGCCGCGCTCCACGACGTCGACGCTGAGGATGTCGGCGCCGATCTCGCCGAGTGCGGACGCGACCGCCCCCAGCACGCCCGGACGGTCCGGTATCTGCACCCGGATCAGGAAGGACACCGGACTCAACGCCTCCAGCTTCGTGCGCGGAACCTCGCCGTCCGCGCTCCCCGCACCGCACACGGCCGCACGCGGAGGCCACCGTGCGCCCGGCAGGCGGGGCAAATTGTGGCAGACACCGCACCCTATCGGTGCGACCGGCGTTCGTGTAGTGGAACGAGCACGGCATTCGCGGGGTTCCCGCCCAGGTCCGCGCCGCCCCGGTCGATGTCCACGATGTGCCCGCGTTCGTCCACGATGTGGGAGTTCGCCGGGACCCGGCGCGGTCGCCCGATCGCGCGGAGCGACCGGGTGCCCGGCGCGCCCGATCGCCCCCTGGGCGGGTGGGCGCGGGCTCCGCCATAGACTGAGGAGCAACCGTGATACCGGACATGACCAGGGAGCCTTCGTAGTGTCCAAGATCTCCCGCGACGAGGTCGCGCACCTCGCCGGCCTCGCCAGGCTGGCGGTCACCGAACAGGAGCTCGACACGTTCGCCGGGCAGCTCGACGTCATCCTGGAATCGGTCGCGAGGGTCGGTGAGGTCGCCGCGGAGGACATCCCGCCGACCTCCCACGCCGTGCCGGTGACGAACGTGTTCCGCGACGACGTGGTGCGGCCCAGCCTGCCGCGCGAGGCTGCGCTGGACGGCGCGCCCGCGGCCGAGGAGAACCGGTTCCGCGTTCCGCGGATCCTGAGTGAGGAGGCGTGATGACGACGACCGCGACCGGAGGTGACCCGGCCCTGACCGGCCTGTCCGCCGCCGACCTCGCCGACCGCCTCGCCGCGGGCGAGGTCACCTCGGTGGAGGCCGCCCAGGCCCACCTGGACCGCATCGCCGCCGTGGACGGCGTGGTGCACTCGTTCCTGCACGTCGACGCGGACGGCGCGCTCGCCGCCGCCAGGCAGGCCGACGAGGACCGCGCCGCGGGGAAGGCCGCCTCGCCGCTGGCCGGCGTGCCGCTGGCGCTCAAGGACGTGTTCGCCACCAGCGACATGCCCACCACCTGCGGCTCCAAGATGCTGGAGGGCTGGACGCCGCCGTACGACGCGACGGTGACGCGGCGGCTGCGCGAGGCCGGCGTGGTCATCCTCGGCAAGACCAACATGGACGAGTTCGCGATGGGCTCCTCCACCGAGAACTCCGCGTACGGACCGACCCGCAACCCGTGGGACCCCGAGCGCATCCCGGGCGGGTCCGGCGGCGGGTCCGCCGCGGCGCTCGCCGCGTTCGAGGCCCCGCTGGCCATCGGCACCGACACCGGCGGTTCCATCCGCCAGCCCGGCGCCGTCACCGGCACCGTCGGCGTGAAGCCCACCTACGGCGGGGTGTCCCGCTACGGCCTGGTCGCGTTCTCGTCCTCGCTGGACCAGCCGGGGCCGTGCGCGCGCACCGTGCTGGACGCGGCGCTGCTGCACGAGGTGATCGCCGGGCACGACCCGATGGACTCGACCTCGATCAGCTCGCCGGTGCCGCAGGTCGTGGCCGCCGCCCGCGATGGCGCCGCCGGGGACCTCACCGGGGTGAAGGTCGGCGTGGTCCGCGAGTTCGCCGGGGACGGCTACCAGCCCGGCGTGGAGCGCTCGTTCCGCACCGCCGTCGAGCAGCTCGCGAAGCTGGGTGCCGAGGTCGTCGAGGTCTCCTGCCCGCACTTCGAGTACGCGATGGGCGCCTACTACCTGATCGCGCCGAGCGAGTGCTCCTCGAACCTGGCCCGGTTCGACGCGATGCGCTACGGCCTGCGCGTCGGCGACGACGGCAGCCGCAGCGCCGAAGAGGTCATGTCGCTGACCCGCGAAGCCGGGTTCGGGCCCGAGGTGAAGCGGCGCATCATGCTCGGCACCTACGCGCTGTCCTCCGGCTACTACGACGCCTACTACGGGCAGGCGCAGAAGGTGCGGACGCTGATCACCCGCGACTTCGCCGCCGCCTTCGAGCAGGTGGACGTGCTGGTGTCGCCGACGACGCCCACCACGGCGTTCCCGATCGGCGAGCGCACCGACGACCCGCTGGCGATGTACCTGGCGGACCTGTGCACCATCCCGTCGAACCTGGCGGGCAACGCGGCCATGAGCCTCCCCAGTGGACTGTCCGATGAGGACGGCCTGCCGGTGGGTCTGCAGATCATGGCCCCGGCGCTGGCCGACGACCGGCTCTACCGGGTCGGCGCCGCCTACGAGACCGCGCGCGACGCCGCCCAGGGCGGCCCGCTGCTCGACCGTGTCCCCGCCCTGGAGGTGGCGTGATGAACCAGAAACTGAAGGCGGCGTTCCAGCTCGCATCCGTGCTCTCCGCGGCCTACGGCCTGCGCGCGAGCCTCCGCGAGGCCAAGGCGAACGGCGACCGGCTCGCGATGGCCGACTCGATCATCACCGCGCTCGGCCTGATCACCGGCACCGCGCTCGCCATCCGCACCCTGCGCAAGGGGGAGGACGGCCAGTGACCGCGGTCGCCGAGATCATGGACTACGACGAGGTCCTGGAGCGGTTCGACCCGGTCCTCGGCCTCGAGGTGCACGTGGAGCTGTCCACGGCCACCAAGATGTTCTGCGGCTGCGCCAACGAGTTCGGCGCCGAGCCGAACACGCAGGTGTGCCCGGTGTGCCTGGGCCTGCCCGGCGCGCTGCCCGTCGTCAACGGCAAGGCGGTGGAATCGGCGATCCGCATCGGGCTGGCGCTGAACTGCCAGGTCGCCGAGTGGTGCCGGTTCGCGCGGAAGAACTACTTCTACCCGGACCAGCCGAAGAACTTCCAGACCTCGCAGTACGACGAGCCGATCGTCTTCGACGGTCACCTCGACGTGGTGCTCGACGACGGCGAGACCTTCCGCGTCGACATCGAGCGGGCGCACATGGAGGAGGACACCGGCAAGTCGCTGCACGTCGGCGGTGCCACCGGCCGCATCCACGGCGCCGAGCACTCGTTGCTGGACTACAACCGCGCGGGCGTGCCGCTGGTGGAGATCGTCACCAAGCCGATCGTCGGCGCCGGGGAGCGCGCTCCCGAGGTGGCGCGGGCCTACGTGGCCGCGCTGCGCGACCTGCTGCGCTCGCTGGACGTCTCCGACGTGCGGATGGACCAGGGTTCGCTGCGCTGCGACGCGAACGTCTCGCTGATGCCGAAGGGCACCACCGAGTTCGGCACCCGCACCGAGACGAAGAACGTCAACTCGCTGCGCAGCGTGGAACGCGCGGTGCGCCACGAGATGCGCAGGCACGCCGCGGTGCTGACCTCCGGCGGCGAGATCCGCCAGGAGACCCGGCACTTCGACGAGTCGACCGCGACGACCTCGGCGGGGCGCAAGAAGGAGACCTCCGAGGACTACCGGTACTTCCCGGAGCCGGACCTGACTCCGATCGCGCCGTCCCGCGAGTGGGTCGAGGAGCTGTCCCGGACCCTGCCCGAGCTGCCCTGGGAGCGCCGCAAGCGCGTCCAGGACGAGTGGAAGCTCTCCGACGAGGAGCTGCGCGACCTGGTCAACGCCGGGGCGCTCGACCTCGTCGCGGCCACCGTGGACGCCGGAGCCCCGCCCGCCGAGGCGCGGTCCTGGTGGGTGGCCTACCTGTCGCAGCAGGCCAACACCCGCGGCGTCGAGCTCACCGAGCTCGCGATCACGCCGGCGCAGCTGGCGCGGGTCATCGCGCTCGTCGCCGAGGGCAAGCTGACGAACAAGCTGGCCCGCCAGGTCGTCGACGGCGTGCTCGACGGGCAGGGCGAGCCGGACGAGGTCGTCGCCGCGCAGGGCCTGGAGGTCGTCTCCGACGACTCCGCGCTGCAGGCCGCGATCGACGAGGCCCTGGCCGCGCAGCCCGACGTGGCGGACAAGATCCGCGGCGGCAAGGTGCAGGCCGCGGGCGCCGTCGTCGGTGCGGTCATGAAGTCCACCGGCGGCAAGGCCGACGCCAAGCGGGTCCGCGAGCTCATCCTCGCCGCCTGCGGCCAGTAGCACCGTCCGACCGGCAGCGGGCCGCTCGTCCTCCGGGACGGGCGGCCCGTTCGGCGTTGAGGGCTAGAGCGCGCGGATCACGCGACAGGGGTTTCCCGCTGCGGAGACGCGGTCTGGGACGTCTCGGGTGACGACGCTGCCCGCGCCGATCACCACGTCGTCGCCGATGGTCACGCCCGGGCAGACGATCACACCGCCGCCCAGCCACGCGTTGTTGCCGATGCTGATCGGCGCCGCCGTCTCCCAGCGCTCCCGCCGGGCCTGGTGGTCGGTCATCGGGTGCAGCGCGGTGAGCAGCTGGACGCGCGGCCCGATGGACACGTCGTCCCCGATGCTGATCGGCGCGCAGTCCAGCAGGATCGCGTCGTAGTTGAGGAAGCTGTTGTCCCCCAGGCTGATCAAGTACCCGTAGTCGCACTGGAAGCGCGGCATGATCCACGATCCGGTGCCCAGCCGCCCGAGCAGCCTGCCGAGGACGTCCTGCCGCCGCTGCTCCTCACCTGCCCTCGTCGCGTTGAAGTCGTCCAGCAGTTCCTGGCAGCGCCTGCGCTCGGCGAGGAGTTCCGGATCGCCGTCCTGGTACGGCTCCCCGCGCAGCATCCGCTCCTTGTGCTCACCCATGCCCGCATCGTCCCGTCGCGGTGCCGCGCGGGTCAGTCGGGGGCGCCGTCCTCGCCGAACCAGTGGGCCATGCGGCCGCGGCGGCTCACGGCGCGCAGCCGGTGCTCGGTGGCGGTGCGCGCTCCCGCGGTGGTCATGATGAGCAGGTCGTCGCCGGTGCGCAGCCGCGTCCCCGGTTCCGGCACGAAGGAGGTGCCGCCGCGGATGATCAGGGTGATGGCGCTGGGGTCCGGCAGCCGCAGCTCCCGCAGCATCACGTAGTGCAGCTGCGAGCCCGGCGGCACCGACACGGTCAGCAGCTCCGCGTCGAGCACGTCCAGCGGCGCCACCTCCACCTGGATCTCCCGCGCCGCGTCCGCCCGCACCAGCCCGAGCGCGCGGGCCAGGCCCAGCAGCCCGGGGCCCTGCACCAGGGTGAACACCGCGACCAGCACGAACACCACGTTCAGCACCCGGTCGCTGCCCGGCACGCCCGCCACCACCGGGAAGGTGGCCAGCACGATCGGTACCGCGCCGCGCAGGCCTGCCCAGGACACGAACGCCTGCTCCCGCAGCGGCACCCGGAACGGCAGCAGCGACACCAGCACCGACAGCGGTCGCGCCACCAGCAGCAGCACCAGCCCCACCACCAGCGCGGGCAGCAGCTCCGGCAGCAGCTCGTGCGGGGTGACCAGCAGGCCCAGCAGCACGAACAGCCCGATCTGCGCGAGCCACCCGAGCCCTTCGGCGAACGAGCGCACCGAGGCGCGGTGCGGCAGCCCGGAGTTCGCGAGCACCAGACCGGACAGGAACGCGGCGAGGAACCCGGACGCGTCCACCGCGCCGGAGGCGGCGAACGCGACCACGCCGAGCCCGAACATCGCCACCGGGTACAGCCCGGACGCGGGCAGCGCCACCCGGTGCAGCACCCACGCCCCGGCCCGGCCGACGAGCAGGCCGATCACGGCGCCCGCGCCCAGTTCGTAGAGCACGTCCCCGGCCACTTCCAGCGGGTGGAACTCCAGCGGCACGGTGCTGAACAGCAGCACCAGGATCACCGTCGGCGCGTCGTTGAAGCCGGATTCGGCCTCCAGCATCCCGGAGACCCGACGCGGCACCGGCAGGGTGCGCAGCACCGAGAACACCGCGGCCGCGTCGGTGGAGGACACGACCGCGCCGAGCAGCAGCGAAGCCTGCCAGGGGAGCCCGATGAGCAGGTGCGCGCCCGCGGCGGTGACGACGACGCTGACCGCGACCCCGGCGGTGGCGAGCAGCCCGCTGGGCGCGAGCAGCGGTTTCACGTCCGACCAGCGGGTGGTGAGGCCGCCTTCGACGAGGATGACGGCGAGCGCGGCGGTGCCCAGGTCCTGCGCGAGCTGCGCGTCGTCGAAGTGCAGGCCGAGCCCGTCCTCGCCGATGACCAGGCCCAGCGCGAGGAACAGCAGCAGCGCGGGCAGGCCGAAGCGCGCCGCCGCGCGGGTGGCGAGGATGGCTGCCAGCAGCACGAGCCCACCCGCCAGCAGCGTCGTGTACAGCTGCTCCAAGGTCATCGCTGTTCCGTTCCGCCACCGGCGCGCCGCCGGCCTCGGGCCGGGACGCGTCCTGAGTGGACCATGGCCGGGTTCGTCCTGCTCCGGTCACCCCCTCGCAGCGGCGAGGGGGCGGACCCGTCAGGCCTTCGGCCCCGGGTCAGTCCTTGCCGGTGTCGCCGGAGGGAGGTTCGATCCGGATCGCCCGGTCGTCGCTGGGCACGGGCGCGCCGCCGGACTTGTTCGAGGTGCCCAGCCACAGCAGCCCGTCCGGGCCGTTCGCGGCGGCGGAGAAGCGCCCGTAGGTCTTCTCCATCACCTTGGCGGGCTGGCCGGTGAAGGTGCCGTCCGGGCCGGGGTTGAGCGCGTACAGCGCCGCCGCGTCGGTCAGCGCCACGACCACGGAGGCCGGTCCGGCGGCGCAACCGGCCACGCCGGGCCGGTCCGGCCAGCTCCAGGCGGGTTCGCCGAGCGCGGTGCCGAACTCGACGCGGTGCAGCGCGTCCCGGGTCGCGCCGCGGTCGGTCAGCCAGTAGCCGCCGGTCTCGGCCGCCCCGCACAGCCCGCCGGGATCGGAGACGCCGGAGGCGACCACCCGGGACTTCGGGTCGGGGTTGCCCGCGGCGGGCGCGCCGAAGCCGTCGATGCGCAACACCTTGCCCGCCAGCGATCCCGGGTTCGCCGCGTTCGCGCGGTCGCCCGCGTCGCCGGTGGCGACCAGCAGCGCGCCGCGCCCGTCGTCGAGCAGCGCCCCCGCGTTGCCGGTGGAGCCCTTCGGAATGCCGGTGAGCACCGGTTTCGGGCTGTCGCCCGGCGCGACCCGCAGCACCTGGTTCTCGCCGCCGACGCTGGCGTACGCGTAGACGAGCTCGTCCTCCTGGTAGCTCGGGGACAGCGCCAGCCCGGTCAGCCCGCCACCGCCGGAGCGGTCCACCGGCACCCGGGCGATCTCGACGGGTTCGGCGTCCTGCTCGACGCGCAGGATGCGGCCGGTGGCGCGTTCGCCGACCAGCGCGCCGCGGCCGTCGGGCAGCACGGTGATGGCGCCGACCGGGTCGAGGCAGGTCGCGACGACCGCCGGGTCCGGGTCGATGCAGCCGATGGGCACCGCGGGCACGTCCTCGGTGGGCCGTCCCGGTGGCGGTGGCGGCGGCGCGGGCTGCTCGATCGACGGCTGCGGGCCGGCCTGCGGTTCCAGCGACGGCTGGTCGCGCCAGGCACCGGGGTGCTCGTCGGGGAACTGGGCGCAGCCGCCGAGCGCGATCGCGGCCAGCAGCGCTCCCGCCGTCCGCGCGCGAGGACGGCGACCGGCGGGGGAGGTGCGCTGGGCTGCCACGAGTGCCGAGGGTATCGGCCGCGCCGTGAACACCGGGTGAGCACCCGGCGGGCCGAGCGTCGCGCCGCCCGGAATCCCACCCGCCGGGAACGTCCGTTCCGCGGAACCCGCCGTGCAGCCGCGCGAGCGCCACCGAATGCAGCAATTCCGGATGAGACCGCGGTCGCCGATCCGGAACCGGTCCGCGCCGCGAGACCGGTCCGGGCGGTCGATCCGGAACCGTCCGAGTCGCGCGGCGCATCGCCGGCACCTGCGGAAACGAAGAATTCACGAGTCCGGTACCGCATTCTGGCGAATGCCGGAACAACGCGATCTCCGTGGAATTCCCCTCGGAAAAGGTTCACCCGAAAGGGTCGCTTCGGCAGTGCGTGATGCCTTAACCTTCTGCGCCGTGAGCATTCACGACGATCGCCCCAGCGGACACCGAGACGAGCGTCCGCAGCGCGGCGGGAAGAAGTCCGCCGACGGGCCTACGGGAACCCAGGGCCTCGGCGTGCAGGACTACGACTACGACTACTACGACGACGCCGCGTACAGCGATGCGAACGCGACCGCCGTGGTGGACCGCGGCTCCGGTGCCGACTTCTACGAAGAGCTCGACGACCGCAAGCCGTTCGCGTGGAACGCAGGCACCGATCTGGGCCTGCTGGTGCTGCGCCTGGTCGTCGGCGGCATCTTCGCCGCGCACGGCGCGCAGAAGCTGTTCGGCGTGCTCGGCGGTTCCGGCCCGGAGAAGTTCGCGCAGAGCCTGGCCAAGGCCGGGTTCGAGCAGAGCGCGGTGCTGTCCCTGGTCACCGGCGGGACCGAGCTCGGCGCGGGCGCACTGCTCGTGCTGGGCCTGTTCACGCCGCTGGCGGCCGCGGGCATCGTCGGCGTGATGGCCAGCGCCATCGTGTCGATGAAGCTGCCCGGCCCGTTCTTCGACCAGGAGGGCGGCTACGAGTACCCGGTCGTCCTGATCGCCATCGCGCTGTGCCTGATGTTCACCGGACCCGGCCGGGTCGCGCTGGACAACGGGCGGTCCTGGTTCCGGCACCCGCTGGTCAGCGGCTTCATCTGCCTGGTGATCGCGGCGGGTTCCGCGGCGGCGGTGCTGGTCCTGCTGAGGTCCTGATGTCCGGCGGAGCGCCGGTCCTCGGCGGCTCCGCGTCCTCCGACGAAAAGCGACGGGCCGGGGCCAACGCGCACCCCGCCGCGGGGCCCGAAGGGCGGGCGCCTTGGTCCCGGTAGGGGGGGCGCCAGGCGCCCGGCGGTGGGGCAGCCCCGCCCCGGGGCCCGGGGGGCCCCCCCCCCCCCCCCCCCCCCGGGGGGCCCCCCCGCCCCCCCCCCCCCCTCGGCACGTTCGCGGTCCTACTTGGAGACGTCTCGGACGGCGCCGTGCGAGGCGGAGGTGGCCAGCCGCGCGTAGGCGCGCAGCGCCGAGGTCACCTTGCGCTCGCGGGACACCGGCTGCCACGGGTGCTCGCTGCTCTCCATCTTGGCGCGCCGCTCGGCCAGCACCTCGTCGTCGACGAGCAGCTGCAGCGTGCGCTCCCGCACGTCGATGAGGATCTGGTCGCCCTCCTCGACGAGGCCGATCACGCCGCCGTTGCCCGCCTCCGGCGAGATGTGCCCGATGGACAGCCCGGAGGAACCGCCGGAGAACCGGCCGTCGGTGATCAGCGCGCACTTCTTGCCGAGACCGGAGCCCTTCAGGAACGCGGTCGGGTGCAGCATCTCCTGCATGCCCGGTCCGCCGGAGGGGCCCTCGTAGCGGATCACCAGCACGTCACCGGGCTCGATCTTCTTCTGCAGGATCGCGGCGACGGCCTGCTCCTGGCTCTCCAGCACCCGCGCCGGGCCCTGGAAGTGCCACAGCTCCTCCTCGACGCCCGCGGTCTTCACGACCGCACCGTCCTCGGCGAGGTTGCCGCGCAACACCGCCAGCCCGCCGTCCGCGGTGTAGGCGTGCTCGAAGTCGCGGATGCAGCCGCCCGCGGCGTCGGTGTCCAGCGAGGACCAGCGGTTCTCGGTGGAGAACGCCTGCGTGGTGCGGACTCCGCCGGGCGCGGCGTGGAACAGGTCGAGCGCTTCTTGGGAGGGCGATGCGCCGCGCACGTCCCAGCGGTCCAGCCACTCGGTGAGGCTGGCGCTGTGCACCGAGGACACGTCGCGGTGCAGCAGCTCCGCGCGGTCCAGCTCACCCATGATCGCGGAGATGCCGCCGGCTCGGTGCACGTCCTCCATGTGGTAGTCGGAGTTCGGCGCGACCTTCGACAGGCACGGCACCTGGCGGCTGATCCGCTCGATGTCCGAGAGCTCGAAGTCGATTTCGCCCTCGCGGGCGGCGGCCAGCGTGTGCAGCACCGTGTTCGTGGAGCCGCCCATCGCCATGTCCAGCGCCATCGCGTTCTCGAACGCCTTCTTGTTCGCGACCGAGCGCGGCAGGACCGAGTCGTCGTCCTCCTGGTACCAGCGCTTCGAGATCCGCACGACGGTGCGCCCGGCCTCCTCGAACAGGGCGCGGCGCGCGGCGTGCGTGGCCAGCGTGGAACCGTTGCCGGGCAGCGCGAGGCCCAAGGCCTCGGTGAGGCAGTTCATCGAGTTCGCGGTGAACATGCCGGAGCAGGAGCCGCAGGTCGGGCAGGCGGAGCGCTCCACCTCGCTGAGCCCGTCGTCGTCGACCGCGGAGTTCGCCGACGCGGAGATCGTGGTGATCAGGTCGGTCGGCGCCTGCGCGACGCCCTCCACGACCACGGCCTTCCCGGCCTCCATCGGGCCACCGGAGACGAACACCGTCGGCACGTTGAGCCGCATCGCGGCGTTCAGCATGCCCGGCGTGATCTTGTCGCAGTTCGAGATGCACACCAGCGCGTCCGCCTGGTGCGCGTTGACCATGTATTCCACCGAGTCGGCGATGATCTCGCGCGAGGGCAGCGAGTAGAGCATCCCGCTGTGGCCCATGGCGATGCCGTCGTCCACCGCGATCGTGTGGAACTCCCGCGGCACACCGCCCGCTTCGCGGATCGTCTCGGCCACCACGTCGCCGAGGTCGCGGAGGTGCACGTGACCGGGCACGAACTGGGTGTAGGAGTTGGCGATGGCCACGATCGGCTTGCCGAAGTCGTCGTCGGTCATGCCGGTGGCACGCCACAGCGAACGGGCGCCTGCGGCGTTCCGTCCGTGGGTGGTGGTGCGGGAGCGCAACTGGGGCATGGTCCTTCTCGGTTCTCTCGCTGAATTCGCGTCGGGACGGCGAAAAGACGCCCACCTCGTGAGTGGGGGGACGAACTGCGGTGACCTCGACGCTACTCCTGCCCGGCGGCGCCGGAGGTGACCGGTTCGCGCTCCCCGGGCGTTCGTGACGCAGGCCTCGGCCGGTACCGGGGAGCGGACGGCGCCGGCGGCGCCCGGTTCGGAACGGGCACCGCCGGTGCGAGCGGGGATCAGCCCGCGGACTCGCGGGAGGTGCCGTCGGCGCCGGGCTCGTCGGTGGACGGCTCGGCGGCGGACTCGGCACCGGTGGCCTCGGTGCCCGCGGTGGTCGGAGATCCGGAGGCGGCATCTCCAGCGGTGGCGGCGGATTCGGCGTCGGTCGCGGACCCGGTGCCCTCGTCCGCCGCGTCCCGGGCCTCGGCGGTGGCGCCGTCGGGCTCCGGAGCGCTCGGCGCGGCGTTCGGGTCGGGGACGCGGCCGCCGCTGAGCTCGGCCAGCCGGCCCACGTCCCGCACCCGGATCGCCGGGAGCGCGATCTCCGCGCCGGAGCCGAGCACGGCCCGCACCCAGCGCCGCTCGTCCAGGCGCAGCGAGGCCAGCTCGTCCCAGCCGAACCCGGTGCGGCCGAACAAGCGGCGCACGGTGATCCGCTCGGCGGTGACCACGGTGCGCGGCCGCACGATCACGTAGGCGAGCGCCAGCGGGATCAGGTAGGTGGGCAGCAGCTGCGGGAACGGCTCGGCGAAGGCGATCGGCGTGACCGAGATCGTCACCGCGAACACCGCGAGCAGCGAGGTCCGGGTCAGCTGGAAGGTCAGCGACTTCGGCAGCGCCTTGGCACGCCCGGCGGCGCGCGGGACGGGCGTCGCGGCCGGTCCGGCGGGCTCGGCGGTGCCGGAGCTCCCGATGCCGAAGTCGTCGGTGCCGGAGTCTCCGGTGCTGGATCCCTCGGCGGTGCGGGGCTGCCCGGCGGCGCCGGAGCCCTCGGGCGCATCGGGGCCGGTCGCCTCGGTGGCCGGCGCGACGCCGGGTTCCGCCGCGTCCTCCCGGGTGGCGGTGCCGGTCGTGCCCTGGTCCTCGGACGTGCTCACTTCGCGGGTCCCCTCTGCCTCTGCGCGTTCCGGCCCCGCGGCCCCGGGCTCCGCGGGGGAGCCGGTGCGCCCGGTGTCGCGCTCGCCGCGGCCGGGGCCGGGCGGCTCGGGTGCCGCAGGTGTCTCGCTCACCCCTCGATGCTCTCACCCGCGCGCGGGACGCCCGCAGCGTCCCTGCTGGTGGCGGGAGTGCGGGGACGCGGTGCGCCCGGTGTCGCGACCGGGCCGCGCGGACCCGCGGCGGCGGAGCGACGTACGCCACACCGGGTTCCGCCGAATGCGCGCGGCATGCTCCCGACCTGCGGGAACACCGGGCGGTGCGCGGCTCCGCCCGGGCCTCCGGTGTCCAGCATGCGGGAGGATCTTCCCGCATGGTTTGACCTCGCGGCGTCCGGGCCGTTAACGTCCTCGTCATGCTGCGACTGCACGACATTCTCGTACTTCCCCGGCGCGTCGACGCCTGAGGAAGCTCCGCAGCGACGACGCGCCAACCCTCGTACGGTCCTATCCGGCCCGGCGGGGGTTTTTTCGTGCCCACTCACCGACCACCACCGTTCGGACAGAGGCGAACTCGATGACCAGCGCCCACACCAGGCAGAGCCCGGTCCCGGCACCGCCGCCGGGACACCGTCCCAAACCAGCACCGACCAACGACGCTCCAGTGCAGGTCACCGGCGCGCAGTCGCTCGTCCGGTCGCTGGAGTCCGTCGGCGCCGAGATCGTCTTCGGCATCCCCGGCGGCACGATCCTGCCTGCCTACGACCCGCTGCTCGACTCCACGAAGGTCCGGCACGTGCTGGTCCGGCACGAGCAGGGCGCCGGGCACGCCGCCACCGGTTACGCCCAGGCCACCGGCAAGGTCGGCGTGTGCATGGCGACCTCCGGTCCCGGCGCGACGAACTTGGTCACCGCGCTCGCCGACGCGCAGATGGACTCGGTCCCGATCGTCGCGATCACCGGCCAGCAGTCGACCAGCCTGATCGGCACCGACGCCTTCCAGGAAGCCGACATCTGCGGCATCACGCTGCCGATCACCAAGCACAACTTCCTGGTCACCAAGGCCGAGGACATCCCGCGCACCATCGCCGAGGCCTTCTACATCGCCTCGTCCGGACGTCCCGGGCCGGTCCTGGTGGACATCCCGAAGGACGTCCAGCAGACCGCGACCACCTTCTCCTGGCCCCCGGAGATGAAGCTGCCCGGCTACCGGCCGACCAGCAAGCCGCACGGCAAGCAGGTCCGCGAAGCCGCGAAGCTGATCACCGCGGCGCAGCGGCCCGTGCTCTACGTCGGTGGTGGCGTGCTCAAGGCCGAGGCGACCGAGCGGCTCCGCGAGCTCGCCGAGACCACCGGCATCCCGGTCGTCACGACCCTGATGGCCCGCGGCGCGTTCCCCGACTCGCACCCGCTGCACCTGGGCATGCCCGGCATGCACGGCACCGTCGCCGCGGTCGCCGCGATGCAGCGCTCCGACCTGCTGATCGCGCTCGGCGCCCGGTTCGACGACCGGGTCACCGGGCAGCTGTCCTCCTTCGCGCCGGAGGCGAAGGTCGTGCACGCCGACATCGACCCGGCCGAGATCTCCAAGAACCGCAACGCCGACGTGCCGATCGTCGGCGACTGCAAGGAGGTCATCGCCGAGCTCATCGACGCCGTCGCCACCGCCACCGAAGCGGGCGGCACCGCCGACCTCGGCCCGTGGTGGACGCAGCTGAGCAGCTGGCGCGACACCTTCCCCCTCGGCTACGAGTGGCCCGCCGACGGCAGCCTCGCCCCCGAGTACGTCATCGAGCGGCTCGGGGCGCTGGCCGGGCCGGAGGCGGTGTACTGCGCGGGCGTCGGCCAGCATCAGATGTGGGCGGCCCAGTTCATCAACTACGAGAACCCCCGGACCTGGTTGAACTCCGGCGGTCTCGGCACCATGGGCTACTCGGTGCCCGCCGCGATGGGCGCCAAGGCCGGACTGCCCGGCACCCAGGTGTGGGCGATCGACGGCGACGGCTGCTTCCAGATGACCAACCAGGAGCTCGCGACCTGCGCCATCGAGGAACTGCCGATCAAGGTGGCCGTCATCAACAACGGCAACCTCGGTATGGTCCGGCAGTGGCAGAGCCTGTTCTACGCCGAGCGCTACTCACACAGTGACCTCGGCACCCACAAGCACCGCATCCCCGACTTCAAGCTGCTGGCCGAAGCGCTCGGCTGCGCGGGCCTGCGGTGCGAATCCCGGGAGGACGTCGACAGCGTCATCCAGCAGGCGATGGAGATCAACGACCGACCCGTCGTGATCGACTTCGTGGTGGGCAAGGACGCGCAGGTGTGGCCCATGGTGGCCGCGGGAACCGGCAACGACGAGATCATGGCGGCGCGCGGAATCCGCCCGCTGTTCGACGAAGACGAGGGGTGACCGCACCCATGAGCCGACACACTCTCAGCGTGCTGGTGGAGAACGTGCCGGGCGCGCTCGCCCGCGTCTCCGGGCTGTTCTCCCGCCGCAGCTTCAACATCGAATCCCTGGCCGTCGGCCCGACCGAGCACCCGGAGATCTCCCGGATGACGATCGTGGTCGCGGTCAGCGACCAGCCCCTCGAACAGGTCACCAAGCAGCTCAACAAGCTCGTCAACGTGATCAAGATCGTGGAGCTGGAACCGGAGGTCGCGGTCCAGCGCGAACTGCTCCTGGTCAAGGTGCGCGCGGACGCCTCCGTGCGCAGCCAGGTGCTGGAAACCGTCCAGCTGTTCCGGGCCAAGGTCGTCGACGTCTCCCCGGAGGCGCTGACCGTCGAAGCCACCGGCGACGGCGAGAAGCTGGGCGCGCTGCTGCGCATGCTGGAGCCCTACGGTATCCGGGAGATGGTGCAGTCCGGGGCGATCGCCATCGGCCGCGGACCCCGCTCCATCACCGCCACCGCGGTGCGCTGACCCCGGTCCCCGGCGCCGCCGGGAGATCGTCGGCGCGCACCGGCGGGCGGCCGTCCCGCCGCGACCGGGACGGCCCCCGCGGGCAGAACAATTCGAGAAGTCCCGAAAGGAACACGGAAACCATCATGGCAACTGAGATCTTCTACGACGCCGACGCCGACCTCAGCATCGTGCAGGGCCGCAAGGTCGCGGTCATCGGCTACGGCAGCCAGGGCCACGCGCACGCGCTGAGCCTGCGCGACTCCGGTGTGGACGTTCGCATCGGCCTGCCCGAGGGATCGAAGTCCCGCGCCAAGGCCGAGGAAGAGGGCCTGCGGGTGCTGACCCCGGCCGAGGCCTCCGCCGAAGCCGACGTGATCATGATCCTGGCGCCGGACACCAAGCAGCGGGAGATCTACGCCAACGACGTCGCCCCCAACCTCAAGAGCGGCGACGCGCTCTTCTTCGGCCACGGCTTCAACATCCGCTACGGCCTGATCCAGCCGCCGTCGGACGTCGACGTCGCCATGGTCGCTCCCAAGGGTCCCGGCCACCTGGTGCGCCGCCAGTTCGTCGACGGCAAGGGCGTGCCGTGTCTGATCGCCATCGAGCAGGACGCCTCCGGCAACGCGCAGGCGCTGGCGCTGTCCTACGCCGCGGGCATCGGCGGCGCCCGCGCCGGCGTCATCAAGACCACCTTCAAGGAGGAGACCGAGACCGACCTGTTCGGTGAGCAGGCCGTCCTCTGCGGTGGTGCCAGCGCCCTCGTGCAGACCGGTTTCGAGGTCCTCGTCGAGGCCGGCTACCAGCCCGAGATCGCCTACTTCGAGGTGCTGCACGAGCTGAAGCTGATCGTCGACCTCATGTGGGAGGGCGGCATCGCCGGGCAGCGCTACTCCTGCTCCGACACCGCCGAGTACGGCGACCTCACCCGCGGCCCGCGCGTCGTCGACGCGCACGTCAAGGAATCCATGCAGAAGATCCTCGGCGAGATCCAGGACGGCACCTTCGCGAAGGAATGGGTCGCCGAGGACGAGGCCGGCCGCCCCCACTTCACCAAGCTGCAGCAGGCCGGCAACGACCACCAGATCGAAGAGGTCGGCAAGAAACTCCGCGCCCTCATGTCCTGGACCGGGAAGTGAGCATCGGCGCACCGCTGAACTGAACCAGCACGCCGCGCGCCGTCCGATCGACGGCGGGTGAGCGGTCGGGAAGGCCCGGGATCCTCACAAGGGATCACCGGGCCTTCGGCGTTTTTTCCCCGGGGTCTTCTTGATCCGGGGTGGGGTGGCGGAACCTCAGCGCTTTCCTCGCTGCGGGATCGTTTTCACAGGTGGCTCCGCCACATGAGAAAACGCTGTCCTCGCGAGGAAAGCGCTGAGAACCCGCGGGTGGTCCTGCTGCGTGTGTGGTCTCCGCTCATCGGCTTCGCCGCTGACAGGACGGGGGTGTCAGGGCTTCTTCGCGTAGAGGGTGGTGAGGAGGTCGACCACGGCGCTGGTCGCGGGGTGGGGGTCGTTGCGGGGCCAGATGACCTGGACGGGGACCGGGGGCGCGTCGCGGACCGGGCGGTAGGTGATGCCGTCGCGGCGGTACTGGGCGACCGTGCCGTGCGGGGTGATCCCCACGCAGCGGCCGGTCGCGATCGCCGCCAGCCAGTCGTCGATGTCGTGCGTCTGCTCCAGCACCGGGCGCTGCTCCGGCGGCCACAGGTCCGCGGTGGTGGTGCCGGTGCGGCGGTCCACCACCAGCACCCGGTCCCGGATCTCGCCCAGCGGCACCGAACGCCGCCGCGCCCACGGGTCGTCGCCCGCCAGCGCCACGTAGCGCCGCTCGTGCCCCACCGTCGCGTGCCCGTAGCGCGCGGAATCCACCCCGGCCCGCACCACCGCCAGATCGCAGGCGCCCTCGGCGAGGCCGCCGGTGTGCGTGTTGGTGCGCACCAGGTGCAGCGCAACGTCCGGGTGCTCGGCCGCCCAGCGGCGCTGGAACTCCTTGGTGTGCCGCCCCACCGCCGACCACGCGTGCCCGAGGCGCAGCCGGGCGTGGCCGCCGGTGGCCTCCCGCGCCAGCTCCTCCGCCTCGGCCAGCAGGTGCCGGGCGCGGGCCAGCACCCGCGCGCCCGCCGTGGTCGGGACGCAGCTGCGGCTGGTGCGGTCCAGCAGCCGGACGCCGAGCGCGCGCTCCAGCGAGCGCAGCGTGCGCGAGACCGCCGCCTGCGACACGCCGAGCTCGATCGCGGCGTCGGTGAACGTCCCGGCGTCCGCGATCGCCACCAGGCAGCGCAGCTGCCGCAACTCCACATCCATGACTCCAGCGTATGGATGGTGGTCCCGGTGCATTTTGCCCGGCGCCGCGGCGGCCCGATGCTCGCGGTCATGACGACGACGGAACGCCTCGAACCGGCCATCGGGACCACCACCGCGGACACCGGGACCGCGGGAACCGGGCGGGCGGCCGGGGTGGCGCTGATGCTCGGCGGCGGGCTGTCGAACCAGTTCGGCGCCGCCACCGGGGCGCTCGCGTTCCCCGTCGTCGGGCCCGCCGGGGTGGTGGCGGTGCGGCAGTGGGTGGCGGCCGTGGTGCTGCTGGTCGCCGGGCGGCCGCGGCTGCGCTCGTTCACCGCGCGGCAGTGGTGGCCGGTGCTGGGCCTGGCCGCCGTGTTCGCCACCATGAACCTCTCGCTGTACACCGCCATCGACCGCGTCGGGCTCGGCCTCGCCGTCACCCTCGAATTCCTCGGGCCGCTGGCGGTGGCGCTGCTGACCTCGCGGCGCGCCGTCGACCTCGGCTGCGCCCTCGCCGCCGGGGCCGCCGTGGTGGTGCTGACCCGGCCGCAGCCCAGCACCGACTACGCGGGCATCGGGCTGGCGCTGCTGGCCGCGGTCTGCTGGGGCTGCTACGTGCTGCTGAACCGGACCGTGGGGCGCCGGGTGCCCGGCGCGCAGGGCTCGGCGGCCGCGGCGGGCGTCTCCGGGCTGCTGTACCTGCCGATCGGCATCGCGGTGCTCTGGCAGCACCCGCCGACGCCCGCCGCGCTCGGCTGCGCGGTCGCCGCGGGAGTGCTGTCCTCGGTGGTGCCGTTCGTCGCGGACCTGTTCGCGCTGCGCCGGGTGCCCGCGAACTTCTTCGGCGTCTTCATGAGCGTCAACCCGGTGCTCGCCGCGGTGGTCGGCCTCGTCGTGCTGGGCCAGCGGCCCGGACCGCTGGAGTGGGTGGCGATCGGGGTGATCGTGGCGGCGAACGCGGTCGCCGTGCTCGCCGGGCCCCGCGCGGCCCGCCGTTGACGACCGCGCAGCGGGGCGTCACCGGAGGGCCCGGACGCGTCGGCGTCCGGGGGACCGGCCACCCGTTCACGCGATCGAAGGGCACCGCCGGTGAGCGGTATCGTGCCGGGCGTGAGCGAAGAGACCAACACCACCGTGGACGAACCGGTGGACGACAAGGCGCACATCCGGCACAAGCTGGACTTCACCGACGCCGAGTGGATCACCAGCACCGAGGACGACGACGAACCGGGCGTGGAGATCGCCTTCGTCGACGGCTACATCGGCATGCGCAACGGCGCCGAGCCGGAAGGACCCGTCCTCGTGTTCACGCCCGAGGAATGGGACGCCTTCGTCGCGGGGGCCAAGGACGGCGAATTCGACGAGCCGTGATCCCCGACCGCACGCGCAGCCGCTGAGCTGCCGGTTCATCCTCCCGCCTTCGATCCGGTCGGGCCGCTCGCGCGGACGCCCGGGGCGGCGCGCGGTGGGGTTGGGATGCGTCACACCCTTGTGAACGAGTTCTCAATCTCCCGTTAAACTCGCTGACCGTCCGGGTACAACGCCGTGCCCAGCTACGACCGTGATCCCTCTCAATGGAGCGCGCCCGTGACCAACCGTCCTGTCGTCCTGATCGCCGAGAAGCTGGCCCCCTCCGTGCTGGAAGCCCTCGGAGAAGAGGTCGAGATCCGCCACGTCGACGGCACGGACCGGCCGGCGCTGCTGGAGGCCGTCGCCGACGCCGACGCGCTGCTGGTCCGCTCCGCCACCAAGGTGGACGCCGAAGTCCTCGGCGCGACCGGCAAGCTCAAGGTCGTCGCCCGCGCCGGCGTCGGCCTGGACAACGTCGAGGTGCCCGCCGCCACCGAGCGCGGCGTGATGGTCGTCAACGCGCCCACCTCGAACATCGTCTCCGCCGCCGAGCACGCGCTGGCGCTGCTGCTGGCGGTGGCCCGCAACGTGGCCGCCGCGGACGCGAGCCTGCGCGCGGGGGAGTGGAAGCGCAGCTCCTTCAGCGGCATCGAGCTCAACGGCAAGACCATCGGCGTCGTCGGCCTCGGCAAGATCGGCCAGCTGTTCGCGCAGCGCATCGCGGCCTTCGGCACCAAGCTCATCGCCTACGACCCCTACGTCTCGGCCGCGCGCGCCGCGCAGCTGGGCATCGAGCTGGTCAGCCTGGAAGACCTGCTGGCGCGCGCCGACGCGATCTCCATCCACCTGCCGAAGACCGCCGAGACCCTCGGCCTGATCGGCGCGGAGGAGCTCAAGAAGGCCAAGCAGGGCCTCATCGTCATCAACGCCGCCCGCGGTGGCCTGGTGGACGAGGAGGCGCTGGCCGAGGCGATCCGCAGCGGCCACATCGGCGGTGCCGGCATCGACGTCTACAAGACGGAGCCGACCACCTCCAGCCCGCTGTTCGAGCTGACCAACGTGGTCGCCACCCCGCACCTGGGCGCCTCCACCACCGAGGCGCAGGACCGCGCGGGCACCGACGTGGCCCGCTCGGTGCTGCTGGCGCTGCGCGGCGACTTCGTGCCGGACGCGGTGAACGTGCAGGGCGGTGCCGTCGGCGAAGAGGTGCGCCCGTACCTGCCGCTGACCCAGAAGCTGGGCCAGCTGCTGGCCGCCGTGCTCGGCAGCACGCCGACCTCGGTGACCGTCGAGGCGCGCGGCGAGCTCGCGCACGAAGACGTCTCGGTGCTGCAGCTCGCGGCGCTGCGCGGCGTGTTCTCCGGTGCCGTGGACAGCCAGGTCACCTTCGTCAACGCGCCGCAGCTGGCCGAGGACCTCGGGGTGCAGGTCGAGGTGAAGACCACCTCGGAGAGCCCGAACCACCGCAGCGTCGTCTCGGTGCGCGCGACGCTCGCCGACGGCCGTTCGGCGGTCGTGTCGGGCGCGCTGTCGGGCACCGACCTGGTGGAGAAGCTGATCGAGGTCAACGGCCGCCACTTCGACCTGCGGGCCGAGGGCAGCGTGCTGCTGCTGGAGTACCCGGACCGCCCGGGCGTGATGGGCAAGGTCGGCACCCTGCTGGGCGAGGTCGGCGTGAACATCGAGGCGGCCACGGTCAGCCAGACCGCCGAGGGCTCCGACGCGATCATGCTGCTGCGGGTGGACCGCCCGGTGGAGGCGGGCGTGCTGGAGCCGATCGGCGCGGCCGTCGGCGCTCGCACGGTCCGGACCGTGGACTTCGAGTGATCGGCTGACCGGCGAGGTTTCGGGTTCGCCGTTGCCGGAAAAGGGGCCGTCGCACACCTGTGGGCGGCCCTTTTCGCCACCCCGCTCACCTGCGTCACTCGTTCGGGTGTCCCGCCAACCGGGATGCCTCGACCACTTGGTGGGTCCGGCGTGCCTGCCCGCGTGGCCTTGCCGGTAGCCTTCGGCGCAACAGTTCGAGCCCCGCGGGTCGGGGTGGTAGTCGGGAGGTGTGTACATGCGGCTCGCTGTGATCCCCGGTGACGGGATCGGGCCGGAGGTGGTGGCCGAGGCGCTCAAGGTCCTCGGTGAGGTCGTTCCCGATACCGAGATCACTCGATACGACCTGGGAGCCGCCCGCTGGCACGCGACCGGTGAGCTGCTGCCGGAATCGGTGCTGACCGAACTCCGCCAGCACGACGCGATCCTGCTCGGCGCGGTCGGCGACCCCTCGGTGCCGAGCGGAATCCTGGAGCGCGGGCTGCTGCTGCGGCTGCGCTTCGAGCTCGACCACCACGTCAACCTCCGCCCCGCCCGGCTGTACCCGGGGGTGAAGAGCCCGGTCAACGACCCGGGTGAGATCGACATGGTGGTGGTGCGCGAAGGCACCGAAGGCCCCTACGCGGGCAACGGCGGTCTGCTGCGCAAGGACACGACCCACGAGATCGCCACCGAGGTCAGCCTCAACACGGCGTTCGGCGTGGAGCGGGTGGTGCGCGACGCGTTCGCCCGCGCCGCGTCCCGGCCGCGCAAGCACCTCACGCTGGTGCACAAGACCAACGTCCTCACCCACGCCGGATCGTTGTGGTCCCGGGTGGTCGAGGAGGTCTCGCTGCAACACCCCGACGTGACGGTCGCCTACCAGCACGTGGACGCGACGACGATCCACCTGGTGACCGACCCGAGCCGGTTCGACGTGGTGGTCACCGACAACCTGTTCGGCGACATCATCACCGACCTGGCCGGTGCGGTGACCGGTGGGATCGGTCTCGCCGCCAGCGGCAACATCGACGCGACGCGGCGGAACCCGAGCATGTTCGAGCCGGTGCACGGCAGCGCGCCGGACATCGCCGGGCACGGTTCGGCGGACCCGACGGCCGCGGTGCTGTCGGTGGCGCTGTTGCTCGACCACGTCGGGCAGACCGAGGCGGCACGCCGGGTGGAGGCCTCCGTGGCCTTCGACCTGGCGACGCGGGACCACTCGGCACCGGGAGCGACGTTCGCCGTCGGCGACCGGCTCGCCGCGCTGGTGTCCTCCCGCGAGGTGGCCCAGCAACCCTGATCTCCGGGTCCAGGACGGGCGCCTCCCCACTCCGGGGAGCCCCCCGCCCTCGTCTCCGGGTGCGGACCTCGGACGCGTTCCACCTGGGCGGATCGGGGAACCGGCGGGTGGTGCCGGGCCGGTGCGGTGTGGCAGCATGCGGGCGTGGCCACCACGACCATGATCATTATCGGAGCGCGCGCCGGGTGACGGATTCCGCACCCCCGGCGCGCAGACCTCTCGCATCCACGCGGGGGGTCTTTTTCATGTTCCGGGGGCGGTTCGGCACCAGGCGGCTCCGCCGCACGAGACACCCGACAGCCCGCAGGAGACCCCAAGTGACCCGCACGACCCCGGCCGGCACCCCGCTCGGCGACGACTTCCACGTCTACGACACCACGCTGCGCGACGGAGCCCAGCGGGAAGGCATCTCCTTCTCGGTCACCGACAAGCTCGCCGTCGCGCGGCTGCTGGACTCGCTCGGCGTCGGCTTCGTCGAAGGAGGCTGGCCCGGCGCGCTGCCCAAGGACACCGAGTTCTTCGCCCGCGCCGCCGCCGGTGAGCTCGACCTGCGGCACGCCGCGCTCGTCGCCTTCGGCGCCACCCGCCGGGCGGGCGTGCCCGCGCAGGAGGACCCGCAGGTGCGGGCGCTGCTCGACTCCGGCGCATCCGTCATCACCCTCGTCGCCAAGGCCGACCGCAGGCACGTGGAGCGCGCGTTGCGCACCAGCGCCGAGGAGAACCGCGCGATGATCGCCGACACGGTGCGCCACCTCGTCGGCGAGGGTCGCCGGGTGTTCGTGGACGCCGAGCACTTCTTCGACGGCTACGCCCACGACCCGGACCACGCGCTGCGGGTGCTCGACGCCGCCGTCACCGCCGGCGCCGACCTCGCCGTGCTGTGCGACACCAACGGCGGGCAGCTGCCGACCGGGCTCGCCGACACCGTGCGGGAGGTCGTGGCGCGCACCGGGTTCCGCGTCGGCATCCACTGCCAGGACGACACCGCCTGCGCCGTCGCCAACTCGGTCGCCGCCGTGCAGGCCGGCGCCAGCCACGTGCAGTGCACCGCCAACGGTTACGGCGAGCGCGCGGGCAACGCGGACCTGTTCTCGGTCGTCGGGAACCTCCGGACCAAGCTCGGCATGCCGGTGCTGCCGGACGGGCGGCTGACCGAGCTGACCCGCGTCTCGCACGCGCTCGCCGAGATCGCCAACCTCGCCCCCGATGCGCACCAGGCGTACGTGGGCGCTTCCACGTTCGCGCACAAGGCGGGGCTGCACGCGAGCGCGATCAAGGTCGACCCGGAGCTGTACAACCACCTGGACCCGGCCGTGGTCGGCAACGAGATGCGGGTGCTGGTCACCGAGATGGCCGGGCGCGCCAGCCTGGAGCTCAAGGGCGCCGAACTCGGCGTGGACCTGTCCGGGGCGCCCGACGCGGTCGGCGGCGCGGTGCGCAGGGTCAAGGAGCTGGAGGCGCGCGGCTGGTCCTTCGAGGCCGCCGACGCCTCGCTGGAACTGCTGCTGCGCCGCGAACTCGACGCGGCGGGGGAGCGGTCCGCGGTACCGGAGGCGCCGTTCGAGCTGGAGTCCTACCGGGTGCTGCTGGACCACCGCCCCGACGGCGCCGTCGTCTCCGAGGCCACGGTGAAGGTGCACGTCGCCGGAACCCGGGTGATCGCCACCGCCGAGGGCAACGGCCCGGTGAACGCGCTGGACGCGGCGCTGCGCGAGGCGCTGGTGCCGCACCTGCCGTGGCTGGACGAGGTGGCGCTGGTGGACTACAAGGTCCGCATCCTCACCGACGCCTCCGGCACCGACGCGGTCACCCGGGTGCTGGTGGAATCCCGGGACGACCACGAGGAGTGGACCACCGTCGGCGTGCACGGCAACATCGTCGAGGCCAGCTGGCTCGCGCTCCGCGACGCCCTCGCGTACAAGGCGTTGCGCCGCAACGCGAACGCGGGCCGACCGGCGACGGGCCCGGCCGCCGCGACCGCATAGGCTGGTCCGGCCCGCCCCGCGCGGGCCACGTGGAACAACCGGGAACGAAAAGAGGTCCGCCGTGCGCCTGGCCCGAGTCGCCCACTCCGACGGGGTGTCGTTCGTCGCGCTGGAACCCGATCCGTCCGCGCCGAAGGAGAAGGTGCTGGCCATCGAGATCGACCAGCACCCGTTCGGCGACCCCACCTTCACCGGGCGCAAGTGGCCGATGGCCGACGTCCGGCTGCTCGCCCCGATCCTGCCCAGCAAGGTCGTCTGCGTCGGCAAGAACTACGCCGACCACGCGAAGGAGATGGGCGGGGAGGCGCCGGCGAACCCGGTGATCTTCATGAAGCCGTCGACTTCGGTCACGAGCCCGAACGCACCGATCAAGCTGCCGCCGAACTCGGAGCGCGTCGACTTCGAGGGCGAGCTGGCCGCCGTCATCGGCCAGCCGTGCAAGGACGTGCCGGAGGCGCGCGGCGCCGAGGTGGTCCTCGGCTACACGATCGCCAACGACGTCACCGCGCGCGACCAGCAGCAGGCCGACGGGCAGTGGACGCGGGCCAAGGGCTACGACACGTTCTGCCCGCTGGGGCCGTGGATCGACACCGCCGTGGACCCCGCCGACCTGGGGCTGCGCACCGAGCTGGACGGCGAGCTCCACCAGGAGTCGCGGACCTCGCTGATGCTGCACGACGTGGCGGGCCTGGTGTCCTGGGTGTCGCGGATCATGACGCTGCTGCCCGGCGACGTCATCCTCACCGGCACCCCCGCCGGGGTGGGGCCGATGAAGTCCGGCCAGTCGGTCTCCGTCTCCATCGACGGCCTCGGCACCCTCACCAACCCGGTGCAGTGACCCGCACTGCCCGCCGCCCGCCCAGAGCGGCGGGCAGTGTCCGTCCCCGATCCTTTCCTGTCAGCGCGAAGCGCTGAGCCAACGACCACGCACGCAACCGGACCACCAGCTGAGGTTCCGCCACCCACCCCCTCAACGAGACGACCAGCGAGCCGGAGGGCGTTCGCGAAGAGCGCCGTAGGCGAGCAGGTAGGGCGGGAGCACGCGCAGCGCGGGCAGCCGCGTGATCAACCGGATCGGGCGCGGCAGCCGGGTCCGGCCCCCGAAGTCGATGGCACCGCGCAGCGCGGGCTCGACCACGTTGCGGTGCAACACCTTCTGCAATCCCTGGATCAGCACGGTCGTCGGCCAGCGCCTGCGCTGGATCGCCGCCACGTGCCTGCGCCGCAACCGGCCCTCGCGCAGCGGCCGCGCCAGGTGCCGGGCCGCGGCGACCGCGTCCTGCACGGCCAGGTTGATGCCGATGCCGCCGACCGGGGACATGGCGTGCGCCGCGTCCCCGATGCACAGCAGCCCCGGCACGTGCCACTTGCGCAACCGGTCGAGGGTGACGTGCAGCAGCTTCACGTCCGCCCACTCGCCGACCAGCTCGCGGCCGTCGTCGAACCAGGGCACGAGGTGGCGCAGCCGCCGGTTGAACTCCTCGATCGGCCCGGACCTGCCGTCGGCATCGGTGTCCTTCGCGATGATCGAGGCCGTCTGGTAGTAGTCGCCGCGGTCGATCAGCGCGGTGAACGTGCGGTCCCGGACCAGTCCGACCAGCCCGGAGGGGTCGTCCTCCCGGCGCGGCACCCGGAACCAGCGCACGTCCATCGGAGTGGGGAAGTCCCGCAGCCCGAGCTCCGGCAGCCGCCGGGCGAGCGAATCCCGTCCGTCGCAGGCGACGGTGATGTCGGCGCGCAGTTCCCCGGTGGTGCCGTCGGCCGCGCGGTAGTGCACGCCGTTGACCCGGCCGCCCTCCCGGATGAGCCCGGTGACCTCGGTGCGCATCCGCAGCGCGAAACCGTCCTCCTGCTTCGCCTCCTCGGCGAGCAGGTCCAGCAGATCCCACTGCGGGACCAGCGCGATGTGGTTGTACTTGATCGGGAGCAGCCGGAAGTCCCCGATGGTGACGAGTTCGCCGTCCTCGCCGACGGGCAGCCGCACCGTCTCCACCTTGCGCTGCGGCAGCGCGGCGAACCGCTCCGCCAGGCCGAGGTCGTCCATGAGCTGCAGGGTCGTCGGGTGCACCGTGTCGCCGCGGAAGTCCCGCAGGAAGTCGCCGTGCTTCTCCAGGACGGTGACCCGCACCCCGGAGCGGGCCAGCAGCAGCCCCAGGACCATGCCCGCGGGTCCGCCTCCGATGACGCAGCAGGTGGTGCGTTCCATCCCGATCACTCCCAGCCGGTGCGGCGCTGCACGAACATCCGGTCGATATTCAACGGACGTTGAATAACTCCAGGGTGCTCCTCCCGGACTCGCTGGTCAACCACCCCGCCCCGCCCGATATGGTGGGCGGGTCATGAGCACGCCAGAGTTCGCCACCCCAGCGCCAGGAACCGTCCGCGCCCGGTTCTGCCCGTCGCCCACCGGCACGCCGCACGTCGGGCTGATCCGCACCGCCCTGTTCAACTGGGCCTTCGCCCGGCACCACCGCGGCAGCCTCGTGTTCCGCATCGAGGACACCGACGCCAGCCGGGACAGCCAGGAGTCCTACGACGCGCTGCTCGAAGCGCTGCGCTGGCTCGGCCTCGACTGGGACGAAGGTCCCGGTGTCGGCGGCGAGCACGGCCCCTACCGGCAGAGCGAGCGCAAGGACGTCTACGCCGACATCGCCCAGCGCCTGCTGGCCGCCGGCGAGCTCTACGAGGCGTACTCCACGCCGGAAGAGGTCGAAGCCCGGCACAAGGCCGCCGGCCGCGACCCCAAGCTCGGCTACGACAACTTCGACCGCGACCTCACCGACGAGCAGAAGGCCGCCCACCGCGCCGAAGGCCGCACCCCCGTGCTGCGGCTGCGGATGCCGGACCACGACATCACCTTCGACGACCTCGTCCGCGGCGAGATCACCTTCCGCGCGGGCACGGTGCCCGACCCGGTGCTCGTCCGCGGCAGCGGTGACGCGCTCTACACCCTCACCAACCCCGTCGACGACGCGCTCATGCGCATCACCCACGTGCTGCGCGGCGAGGACCTGCTCTCCTCCACCCCGCGCCAGATCGCGCTCTACGAAGCGCTCCAGCGCATCGGCGTCACCGACTTCACCCCCGCCTTCGGGCACCTGCCGTTCGTCATGGGCGAAGGCAACAAGAAGCTCTCCAAGCGCGACCCGCAGTCCAACCTGTTCCACCACCGGGACCGCGGATTCCTGCCCGAAGGGCTGCTCAACTACCTGGCGCTGCTCGGCTGGTCCATCGCCGACGACCGCGACGTGTTCACCCTCGACGAGATGGTCGAGGCCTTCGACATCGGCAGCGTGAGCAGCAACCCCGCGCGGTTCGACCAGAAGAAGGCCGACGCCATCAACTCGGCGCACCTGCGGGCCCTCGCCCCCGACGACTTCGTGCAGCGCGTCGTGCCCTACCTCGTCGCGGGCGGCGTGCTCGACGCCGAACCCACCGAGCAGCAGCTCGACACCGTGCGCGCCGCCGCACCCCTCGTGCAGGAACGGCTCATCGTGCTCTCCGACGCCGTCGGCATGATGCGGTTCCTGTTCGCGGGCGACGAGTTCGAACCCGAAGAGGCCTCCGCGCAGAAGGCCCTCGGCGACGACGCGCGGCCCGTCCTCGAAGCCGCCATCGGCGCCCTCGACGCCCTCGACGGCTGGACCACCGAAGCCATCGAAGCGGCGCTCAAGGAGTCCGTCGTGGACGGACTCGGCATCAAACCGCGCAAGGCCTTCGCGCCCGTCCGCGTCGCCGTCACCGGTCGCACCGTGTCGCCGCCGCTGTACGAATCGATGGAACTGCTCGGGCGGGACATCTCGCTCCAGCGCCTCCGGCGCGCACTGGGCTGATCAGCAGCACGATTCCGGCGACCGGGTGATGTCCGCAATGGACGTCACCCGGTACCGGCGCGTGCACTAAACCGTGTCAGCCAACGACTATCACCGGCTTGGCCGAGTCGGGCACCGCCGGTGAACACCTAGCCTCTCGGGGTGACATCCGCGCCGCACCCAGAGATCGCCCCACCCGGCCACGTCAAAGCCGTGTGCCTCGACATCGACGACACCCTGCTCGACAACGCAGCCTCCTCCCGCCTCGGCCTCCGCGCCCTCATCGGCAACGACGCCGCCTGGCCCGTGTGGCGACACACCACCGAAGAGCACTACGAGCGCTACGTCGCGGGCGAACTCGACTTCGCCACCATGTGCCGCGAACGCACCCGCGCCTTCTTCGCCGCCTTCGGCGAACGGCTCAGCGACGCCGAAGCCGCCGCCCGCGAAAACCGCCGCATGGCCGCCATGCAAGCCGCCTGGTGCCTCTTCGACGACGCCGTGCCCTGCCTCGACTGGCTGCGCGCCGCAGGCCTCCAACTCGCCGTCATCACCAACGCGCCCAGCGCCTACCAGCGCAAGAAGATCAGCCGCACCGGGCTCGCCGGCGTCTTCGACAGCCTCGTCATCTCCGGCGAACTCGGCATCGCCAAACCCGATCCGCGGATCTTCCACGCCGCCTGCGAATCCCTCGGCGCCGCCCCGCACGAAGTCGTCCACGTCGGCGACCGGCTCGACACCGACGCCCTCGGCGCCGCTGACGCCGGACTGCACGGCGTCTGGCTCAACCGCGGCGGAACCGAGCACACCCCGCCCGACGGCGTGTCCATGATCACCAGCCTCGCGGAACTCCCCGAACTCCTCGTCTGCGAACTGCCCTTCGCGCCCGGGATCCCCGGCCAGCACGCCCCCGCCCCGACTCCGGCGGACCGGTCCCACCCGGACATCGGGAGACCGCGCCTCGGCGCGCTCAGCGGCTGAACGAGCCCGGCCCGCGACGCCGGCGACGACGCCGACCGGACAGCGCCCCGGACCCACCCCCACCAGGGAAGTCATCCGAAGAGGGGGGTGCTGTCACGGCCCCGCGGGCCATGCTCTACTATTTTCATCAGCAAGGCGGACAGCGGCAAAGAGTCGGACTTCCTCCAGAAGCCCGGACCAACACCGCTGAACGCCGAAGCCGATGGGGTATGGTGTAATCGGCAGCACGACTGATTCTGGTTCAGTTAGTCTAGGTTCGAGTCCTGGTACCCCAGCGGAACGATCAGCAATGATCGTTCGTTCTAGGGCCCCGTCGTCTAGCGGCCTAGGACGCCGGCCTCTCACGCCGGTAGCGCGGGTTCGAATCCCGTCGGGGCTACGTCGAAAGCCCCGCTTCCTTTGGGAAGCGGGGCTTTCCTTTGTTGGGGTTGTTGTTCTGGTGGGGTTGGGTTTCTCGGCCTCGGCCTCGGCCTCGGCCTCGGCCGTTGGCGGGTGGGTCGTGGTGGGGCGGTGGGGTCAGAGGCGGTTTTGGAGGCCTTCGGTGGCTGCTAGGAGGTCTTGGGCCCAGCGGGCTCCTGGCCTCCTGCCCATGCGGTCGATGGGGCCGGAGACCGAGATGGCCGCTACCACCGTGCCCTGGGAATCGCGGACGGGGGCCGAGACGCTGGCCACTCCGGACTCGCGCTCCGCGACGCTCTGCGCCCAGCCGCGGCGGCGGACCTCCAGCAGGGTGCGCTCGCCGAACACCGCCTCCGACAGGACCGCGCGCTGGGTGGCCGGATCCGCCCACGCCGCGAGGACCTTCGCGCCCGAACCCGCCACCATCGGCAACGTGCTCCCCACCGGCACCGTGTCCCGCAAGCCGCTCGGCGGCTCCGCCGAGGCGATGCACAGGCGCTGCATGCCGTCCCGGCGGTACAACTGCACGCTCTCGCCCGTGATGTCCCGCAATTTGGGCAGCACCGTCGAGGCCGCCTCCAGCAGCGGATCCACCGCGCCACCGGCCAGCTCCGCCAGCGCGGCGCCCGGCCGCCACCGGCCGTCCGAACCGCGGCGCAGCAGGCGGTGCACCTCCAGGCCCACCGCCAGCCGGTGCGCGGTCGCCCGCGGCAGGCCCGTCCGGCCGCACAACTCCGTCAAACCGCACGGCTCACCGGCCACCGCCTGCAGCACGGCCACTGCCTTGTCCAACACTCCGATACCGCTATGCTGTCCCACGTACCGATATTAACTTCTCGATATCTGAGAAGTCCACTCTTTGGGACAGTGCCCCGGAACCGGGGTGCGACCACCACATCTCGATGGGGAGGAGCGATGGGCAACACGCTCGCGGAGAAGGTCTGGGAAGGCCACATCGTGCGCCGAGGTGAAGGCCACGAACCCGACCTGCTCTACATCGACCTCCACCTCGTGCACGAAGTCACCAGCCCGCAGGCGTTCGAAGGGCTGCGGCTGGCAGGCCGCCCCGTCCGGCGGCCCGATCTCACGATCGCCACCGAGGACCACAACGTGCCCACCACCGGCATCGACCTGCCGATCGCGGACCCCGTCTCGCGCACCCAGGTGGACACCTTGCGGCGCAACTGCGAGGAGTTCGGCGTCCGCCTGCACCCGATGGGCGACGCGGAGCAGGGCATCGTGCACGTGGTGGGGCCGCAGCTGGGGCTCACCCAGCCCGGCACCACGGTGGTGTGCGGCGACAGCCACACCTCCACCCACGGCGCGTTCGGCGCGCTCGCGTTCGGCATCGGCACCTCCGAGGTGGAGCACGTCCTCGCCACCCAGACGCTGCCGCTGCGCCCGTTCAAGACGATGGCCGTCAACGTCGAGGGCACGCTGCGCCCCGGAGTCACGAGCAAGGACGTCATCCTCGCCGTCATCGCCAAGATCGGCACCGGCGGCGGGCAGGGCTACGTCCTGGAGTACCGCGGCGAAGCGATCCGGCAGCTGTCCATGGAAGCCCGCATGACGATCTGCAACATGTCGATCGAAGCGGGCGCCCGCGCCGGGATGATCGCCCCCGACGAGACGACCTTCGAATACCTCAAGGGACGCCCGCACGCGCCGGAAGGCGCCGACTGGGACGCCGCCGTCGAGTACTGGAAGACGCTGCGGACCGACGAGGGCGCCGAATTCGACGCCGAGGTCACCATCGACGCCGACGCGCTCACCCCGTTCGTCACCTGGGGCACCAACCCCGGGCAGGGCCTGCCGCTGGGGGAGCGGATCCCCGATCCCGCGGACATCGGCGACGACGCCGAGCGCTACGCCGTCGAGAAGGCGCTCGACTACATGGGCCTGGAAGGCGGCACTCCGCTGCGCGAAGTCGCCGTGGACACCGTCTTCCTCGGTTCCTGCACCAACGGCCGCATCGAGGACCTGCGGGCCGCAGCGGGCGTCCTGGACGGCCGCAAGGTCGCCCAGGACGTGCGGATGCTCGTCGTCCCCGGCTCGATGAAGGTCCGGCTGCAGGCCGAGACCGAAGGACTCGACGAGGTCTTCACCGCGGCCGGCGCCGAATGGCGTTCCGCGGGCTGCTCCATGTGCCTCGGCATGAATCCCGACCAGCTCGCTCCCGGGGAGCGCAGCGCCTCCACCTCCAACCGGAACTTCGAAGGGCGGCAGGGCAAGGGCGGGCGCACCCACCTGGTCTCCCCGCTGGTGGCGGCCGCGACCGCCGTCCGCGGCACCCTGTCCTCGCCCGAAGACCTCGACTGAGCCACCACGACCCGAAAGGAGCAACGTTCGATGGAACCGTTCACCGAGCACACCGGCGTCGGCGTTCCGCTGCGGCGGTCCAACGTGGACACTGACCAGATCATCCCCGCCGTGTACCTCAAACGGGTCGCGCGGACCGGGTTCGAGGACGCGTTGTTCGCCGGATGGCGCGGCGACGAGACCTTCGTGCTCAACAACGACGCGTACCGGAACGGCAGCGTGCTGGTCGCCGGGCCGGACTTCGGCACCGGATCGTCCCGCGAGCACGCCGTCTGGGCGCTCAAGGACTACGGCTTCCGGGTGGTCATCTCCTCCCGGTTCGCCGACATCTTCCGCGGCAACTCCGGCAAGCAGGGACTGCTCGCCGCCGAGTGCGCGCAGTCCGATGTGGAACTGCTCTGGAAGTTGCTGGAGAACGAACCCGGCACCGAGGTGACCGTCGACCTCGTCGAGCGGACCGTGCAGGCGAAGGACCTCACGGTGCCGTTCGGCATCGACGACTACACCCGCTGGCGGTTGCTGGAAGGCCTCGACGACATCGGTTTGACGCTGCGCCACGCCGAGACGATCGACACGTACGAAAAAACCCGGCCTTCCTTCAAACCCGCGACGCTGCCCGCCCGCGCGGGCTGATCGGCTCCGGCCGCGAAGCGGATTCTCCTTTCTGCGCAGGGAAGAACCGATTCGCGGCCGGTGTTCACAACCTCACCGGGAAACCGGCGCGACGAGCCCCGAGCCGCCGAAAGCCCCCACGCCCCAACGAAAAAATGAGGCGTGGCGAATGGCATTCGGCAGTTCGGGGCTTTACCGTGGGTTTCGAGTCGGCCCGACGGGGCCGTTGTTGTCCTGGGAGGGACTGAAGTGAACAAGGCCCAACTCATCGAGGCACTCGCGGAACGCCTCGGCGACAAGAAGACCGCCAGTCAGGCGGTGGAAGGCGTCGTGGACCTCATCGTCCGCAACGTCAACAAGGGCGAGAAGGTCAACATCACCGGCTTCGGCGTCTTCGAGAAGCGCGCACGTGCCGCCCGCACCGCGCGCAACCCGCGGACCGGCGAAGCCGTCAAGGTGAAGAAGACCAACGTCCCGGCCTTCCGCGCCGGCACCCAGTTCAAGGAAGTCGTCGGCGGCAGCCGGAAACTGCCCCGCGCGACCGCGGCGAAGTCGGCGGGCACCAAGTCCGCGGGCACCCGCGCCACCGCCACCAAGACCGCGGGCACCGGCCGCGCCGCGGCGAAGACCGCGAGCACCGCCACCAAGGCGCCCGCCACCAAGGCCGCCGGCACCAAGGCGAGCACCGCCAAGACGGCCGCCGCGACCAAGACCGCGCCGAAGAAGGCCGCCGCCACGCGGTCCAGCGCCAAGCCGGCCGCCACCAAGGCCGCGCCGAAGGCCGCCGCGGGCACCAAGGCCACCGCGGCCAAGTCCACCGGGACCAAGGCGTCCGCCGCGAAGGCGAGCACCGCCAAGACAGGTACCGCCGCCAAGGCCGCCCCCAAGAGCACGGCGACCAAGAGCACGGCCGCCAAGAGCACCGCCACCAAGGCGGCGCCGAAGAAGGCCACCGCCACCAAGGCCGCGCCGAAGGCCGCCGCGTCGAAGTCCACCGCCAAGTCCACCGCCTCGAAGACCTCGGCGGCCAAGACCAGCGGCCAGACCTCGACGGCCAAGGCCTCCACCGGCAAGACCACGCGCAAGACCGCCAAGAAGTGAGCGCTCGCCGCCTGAGCGAGCCGGACCACGGCGGGCACGGGTGGCGTTCACGCACACCGCGCGGCGTCATCCGCGCCAGGCGCGGCGGCGGAGCGGCGGGCGGCCCCGGTACCCGGTCCACGGGCGCCGCGGCCGTGCGCGAGCACTGCTCCGCGAGCATTCCGCGATGATCCCGGCACGATCGCCCAGTGCGATCGGGCCGGGATCATCGCCGTTCCGGGGTGTTCCGCGGAATCCGCCCGGGCGCCGGCGGTGCCGGTGTCCCGAGCGGTCCGGTGCGGCGAACTCCGAATCCCGGCGAACGGGTCAGCGGCCGGATGAACCAGCGGCCGGGCGGAACCGCGGAGCTCGGGTCAGCGGCCGGACGGATCCGCCAAATAGTCCGCCGACACCAGGCGCAGCCGCGGTCCCGAACCGTTGCCCGAGTGCGCGTCCCGGCTGAACCGCAACGTCCACACGCTGCCCTTGGCGCTCGCCGGATCGCCCCGCTCACCGCGGCCGGTGCTCCTGCTGCGCGAACCGTCGCGCAGCACCCCGTTCCGCACGATGGCACCCCGCGGCGCCGAGCCGCCCGGATCCGCGCCGTCCGGCCCGAGAGCTCCCGTCCCCGAACCCTCCGGCGCGGAACTCCCCGGCCCGAAGTTCTCCGGTGCGCGCTCGGCAGACCGCGCCAGCCGGGCCACCAGGTCCGGGATCACCCCGCCCTGGCTGCACACCACGGCCGTGCCGGAACCCGCCGCGATGCGCAGGAACCGGTGTACGGCGGCCTCCGGGTCGGCCTTGTAGCCCTCCTCGGACAGCAGCGGTTCCACGGCCACCTCGATGCCCAGGCCCGCGGCGACCGGCCGCACCGTCTCCTCGCAGCGCACCCGCGGCGCCGAGTACACCCGTTCCGGCCCGAACAGCGGCAGCCACGAGTGCAGCGCGTCCCGCTGCCTGCGGCCGGTGCCCGACAGCGGGCGCAGCGCGTCGTCGCCGTCGAACTCCGCTCGTCGCCCGGCTTTCGCGTGCCGCACCAGCAACACCGTCACCGGATCGTCCGGCAGCGCCGCGAACTCGTCCAGCACCTGCCGGTCCTGCGGGTAGCTCAGCAGCTCCCGCGCCTTCGGCAGCGCCACCCACACCAGCTCGTCGACCTCGTCGTTCGGCGCGAAATCGCCGTCCCCGGCGCGGGCCGTGAAGTAGTCCACCCGCTTGCCGGTGCGGCCGCCGGGCCCGGGCACCTCGTAGTGCACCCGGCCGAGGAAACCGGACAGCACGCAGCCGAACCCGGTCTCCTCCCACACCTCCCGCACCGCGGCGTGCGCCGACGTCTCGCCCGGGTCGAGCTTCCCCTTCGGCAGCGACCAATCGTCGTAGCGGGGCCGGTGCACCACGGCCACCTCGGGCGCCGCACCGGTGCCGGGCCGCCACAGCACCGCGCCCGCGGCGCGCACCGTCACCGGCAGCCTGCCGCTGCTGTTCGTCCGCCGCTCCGGTTCGTGCTGGGCCGTCATGACACCTTCGCCCCGTGCTGGCGCAGCATCTCCGCCTGGTGGTCCTGGACCTGCTCACCGCTGCGCGGCGAGGCCTCCCAATCGCCCTTCGCGTTGAGCACCCAGCAGCGCGTCTGCGCGTCCAGCGCCGAATCCATCATCGCGTCCAGCTGCTCGGTCAGCTTCGGGTCCACCACCCGCACCTGCGTCTCGATCCGGCGGTCCAGGTTGCGGTGCATCATGTCCGCGCTGCCGATCCAGCGCTCGTCGATGCCGACGAAGTGGAACACCCTGGAGTGCTCCAGGAACCGGCCCAGGATCGAACGGACCTCGATGT
Organism: Saccharopolyspora sp. 6V; assembly: GCF_020176785.1. NCBI lineage: Bacteria > Bacillati > Actinomycetota > Actinomycetes > Pseudonocardiales > Pseudonocardiaceae > Saccharopolyspora > Saccharopolyspora sp. 6V. Next base: position 105,408 of record NZ_JAIUKB010000011.1, read on the forward strand.
TCTCGCTGAGGCCCGCCACCCCGGCCTGCAGCGCGCAGATGCCGCGCACCACGATCCGGATCGGCACGCCCGCCAGCGAAGCGCGGTACAGCGCGTCGATGATCTGCTCGTCGACCAGCGAGTTGACCTTCATCCGGATCCCGCACGGCAGGCCGGTGCGGGCGCGCGCCGCCTCCGCCTCGATGCGTTCCACGATGCCGAGCCGGATCCCGTGCGGGGACACCAGGATCCGCCGGTAGGTGCTGTGCCGGGCGTAGCCGGTGAGCACGTTGAACAGGTCCGTGAGGTCCGCGCCCACCTCCGGCGCCGCCGTCAGCAGCCCCAGGTCCTCGTAGGTGCGGGCCGTCTTCGGGTTGTAGTTGCCGGTGCCCAGGTGGCAGTAGCGGCGGATCGCCGAACCCTCCTGGCGCACCACCAGCGCCGTCTTGCAGTGCGTCTTGAGCCCCACCAGGCCGTACACCACGTGCACCCCGGCACGCTCCAGGGTGCGCGCCCACTTGATGTTCGCCTGCTCGTCGAACCGGGCCTTCAGCTCGACCAGCGCCACCACCTGCTTGCCGGCCTCCGCCGCGTCGATCAGCGCGTTCACGATCGGCGAGTCACCGGAGGTGCGGTACAGGGTCTGCTTGATGGCCAGCACGTGCGGGTCGGCGGCCGCCTGCTCTATGAAGCGCTGCACCGAGGTGGAGAACGCGTCGTACGGGTGGTGCACCAGCACGTCGCCCTCGCGCAGCGTCGCGAAGATGCTCTTCGGCGTCTGCCCCTCGGCGAACGCCGGGTGGGTGGCGGGCACGAAGGGCGGGTTCTTCAGCTCGGGGCGCTGCAGCTTGTCCAGCTGGAACAGGCAGGACAGGTCCAGCAGGCCCGGCACCTCCACCACGTCGTGCTCGTCGACCTCCAGCTCGCGCAGCAGCAGTTCGAGCATCGTGTCGCTCATCGTGTCGGTGACCTCCAGGCGCACCGGCGGGCCGAACCGGCGCCGCGCCAGCTCCCGCTCCATCGCCTGCAGCAGGTCCTCGTCGCGGTCCTCCTCCACTTCCAGGTCCGCGTTGCGCGTCACCCGGAAGATGTGGTGGTCGCTGATGTCCATGCCGGGGAACAACTTGTCCAGGTGCGCGGCGATGAGCTCCTCCAGGGGCAGGAACGTCGCCCGCTCCTGCTCCCGGTCCGCCTCCACCCGGATCAGCCGCGGCACGTTGTCCGGCACCTTCACCCTGGCGAAGCGGCGCAGGCCCTCCTCCGGGTCGCTGACGGTCACCGCGAGGTTCAGCGACAGCCCCGAGATGTACGGGAACGGGTGCGCCGGGTCCACCGCGAGCGGGGTGAGCACCGGGAAGATGTGGTCGTCGAAGTACCGGCCCAGCACCTGCTGCTCGGCTTCGGCGAGCATGTTCCAGCGCTGGATGCGGATGCCGTTGGCCTCCAGCTCCGGCAGCAGCTCGTCGAGGAACGTGCGGCCCAGCTTCTTCGTCAGCTCCTGGTTCCGCGCCGAGATCCGGGTCAGCTGCTCGTGCGGGGTGAGCCCGTCCGCGCTGCGCACCGACAGGCCGGTCTCCTCCCGGCGCTTCAGGCCGGCGACGCGCACCATGTAGAACTCGTCCAGGTTGGACGCGAAGATCGCGAGGAACTTGGCGCGCTCCAGGACCGGCTGCGAGGGGTCCTCGGCGACGGCCAGCACCCGGGCGTTGAAGTCCAGCCAGGACAGCTCGCGGTTCAGGTAGCGGTCGTCGGGCAGGTCGGTGCTGGCGGCCGCGCGGGTCACCGCGGGGGGAGCGGCCGGTACCCGGGCACCGTCACCGCCGATCGTGGTCTTCGCCCCGTTGCGGGCGGGCGGCGGCGCGGTGGGTTCCGCAGCGGCCCGGCGCGCGGTGGAGCCGGTGCCTGCGGTCGTCCCCGCCGCGGACTTCGCGGTCCTGGTGGTCGCGGTGCGGCCCGTGGTGCGGGATCCGGTGGGGGGCGCGGACTTCGCCGCGGTGGTCTTGCGCCTGGTCGCCGCCGCGCCCGAGGTCGCCGCCCCGCTCGATCCGGCGGTTCCGCTCGATCCGGCCGCCCCGCTCGATCCGCTCGACTTCGCCCCGGCCCGCGGCGCGGCACCGGACCTGCTCGTGGACCCGGTGGCCCGCTTCTTCGCGGTCGTGGACTTCGCGGTGGACCGCGAGCCGGTCGTCCCGGACTTCGCCGCGCTCCGGCGCTGCGCACCCGGTGCGGTCGCCTCCGACTCGACCGCACCGGCTCCGGCGGCGGGCTCCGCGGCGCCCGCCGAACCGGCCGACCCGCCCGTCGCGTCCGCACCGGACGCTCCCGGAACCGCCGCCCGGCTCCCGCGGCCGGCCTTCGGCGCGTTCCGGCGAGCACCGGCGGACCCGGCGGTCGACGAGGTCCGGCGGCGCGCTGGTGGAGTGGTCTCGTGATCGCTGCTGTCGGTACTCACGGGGCCCATTCTCACCCATCCGGTCGCCGCGGTTCGACCTTTGTCGGCGGGAACACCACACAGGTCAGCGCGGGTGTCCGGCAGCCCCGGCCAGCCACGCCGAGGTGCGTTCCCCGAGCCCGATGCCCGTCGCCCGCCGCAGGTCCTCGGCGGTGTCCACATCGCAGCGCAGCGACTCCCAGCCGCCGTCCAGCCGCCGCGCACCGGACGCCTCGTGCGCCGCGGCCGACCCCGGCCCGAACCGCGGATCGAGCGCACCGTCCACCCCGGCCAGCAGCAGCGTCGTCCCGGTCCCCAGGTGATCGGCGCAGAAGGCGCGGTGCGGTCCGGCGAGCTCCAGCGCCGCGGCCAGCTCCGCCGGGCGCAGCGCGGGCAGGTCCGCCTGCAACGCGCCGACCCGCGCCCCGCGCCGCCGCAGCACCCGCGCGCCGTGCTCCAGCGCCGGGTTCAGGCCCGCCGCCGGATCGTCCGGCACCACCTCGACGCCCACCGCCGCGAACGACCCGGCCAGCAGCGGGTCCGAGGTCACCACCAGCACCTCCCGCACGCCCCGGGTGCGGCGCGCGGCGTCCACCGCGTCGTGCGCGATCGCGCTGACCAGGTCCGCGTGCCGCTCGGCGGGCCGATCGCCGCGCAACCGCGACTTCGCCAGGTGCAGCGGCTTCATCGGCACCAGCAAGGACACTCCGAGGCTCATCCCGCCATCCTCCGCTCCGCCCGTCGATCTTCGAGTATGCCCGCCGCGACCGCACCGCTCGCCGGGCGAACGCGTGGGCCAGGTAACTTGACAGCCGCTCTTGAGGGCGAGAGGAGACGCGCGTGGTGGAACCGGCAAGCCTCAAACGGCCGCGCAAGCACACCAAGGAACGGCCGCCGACGGCGATGGGCCGGTTCTGGCTGCGGCTCGCCGCGATCGTGTTCTACCCGCTGACCGCGCTGCTCTCCCGAGTCCGGGTGCACGGGCTGGCGAACGTCCCCGCGACCGGCCCGGCGCTGCTGGTGCTCAACCACGTGTCCCACCTGGACCCGATCTACGACGCCGTCACCGTGCACCGCGCGGCGCGGATCCCGCGGTTCATGGCCAAGAACACGCTGTGGAACGTGCCCGTGCTGCGCAACGTCCTCACCGGCGTCGAGCAGATCCCCGTGTTCCGGCAGACCGCGGACGCGCGCAAGAGCCTGGAAGCCGCGCACGGCTCCCTCGAAGACGGCAAGATCGTGATCATCTACCCGGACGGGACGGTCACCAGGGACCCCGACGGCTGGCCGATGACGCCGAAGGCGGGCGTGGCCCGGCTCGCCCTGGAGCACGACGTGCCGATCGTGCCCGCCGCCCGCTGGGGCACCCGCGGCATCTACGACCACTACGCGAAGAAGTTCCGCCCGTTCCCGCGCAAGACCGTGCACGTGCGCATCGGCGAACCCCTCGACCTCGGCGAGTACCGGGGCCGTGCCGCCGACCCGCAGGTGCTGCGCGAGATCAGCGAGCTGGCCATGGGCCGGGTGCGCGACCTCCTCGGCGAGATCCGCGAGGAGCAGCCGCCCGCCGGCTTCTACTCCCCGGTGCGCCGCCGCGAACCCCGGAACGACGATGACCGGGCCTGAGCCCGCCGCGCAGCGGATCGCGGTGCTGGGCGCCGGGTCCTGGGGCACCACCTTCGCGAAGGTCCTCGCCGACGCGGGCAGCGACGTCGCGCTGTGGGCCCGCCGCGCCGAGATCGCCGAGCGGATCAACACCGAACACCACAACCCCGGCTACCTGCCGGGCGTGCCGCTGCCCGCATCGCTGCGCGCCACCGACGACGCGGCGGCGGCCATGCACGGGGCCGACGCCGTGGTGCTCGCGGTGCCCAGCCAGACGCTGCGGGAGAACCTGGCCGGCTGGCAGCCGCTGCTGCCGCCCGGCGCGACCCTGGTCAGCCTCGCCAAGGGCGTCGAGCTCAGCACCCTCAAGCGGATGAGCGAGGTCGTCGCCGAGGTCGCCGACGTGCCGATGGCGCAGGTCGCCGTGGTGTCCGGCCCGAACCTCGCCAAGGAGATCGCCGCCGAGCAGCCCACCGCCACCGTCGTCGCCTGCACCGACCACGACCGCGCGGTCGCGCTGCAGGCCGCCTGCTCCACCGGCTACTTCCGTCCCTACACCAACACCGACCTGGTGGGCATCGAACTCGCCGGGGCCTGCAAGAACGTGATGGCGCTGGCCTGCGGCATGGCCGCCGGGCTCGGGTTCGGGCACAACACGATGTCCTCGCTGATCACCCGCGGCCTCGCCGAGACGACGCGGCTGGGCGCGGCGCTCGGCGCGGAACCGATGACCTTCGCCGGGCTCGCCGGGCTCGGCGACCTGGTCGCCACCTGCACCTCGCCGCTGTCCCGGAACCGGACGTTCGGCGAACGCCTCGGCCGCGGCGAAACCCTGGAGCAGGCGCAGGACGCCACCCACGGGCAGGTCGCCGAAGGCGTCAAGTCCTGCTCGTCCATCCGGGCGCTCGCCGCCCGCCACGGCGTGGAGATGCCGATCACCGAGGTCGTGCACCGCGTCTGCCACGAAGGGCTCGCGCCCGCGCCCGGTGCCGCGATGCTGCTGGGGCGCGACCCGAAACCGGAGTGACCCTCCGCTCGACCGGCGGAGTTCGCGGACCTGCGGGGTTAGATTGCGACCGGCCGCCCGTTCGGGGCGGACGAGCGCGAGGAGGTCGGCAGTGGACGACGGCACCCGGTACGGCGACGGCACCCGCTGCGTGCACGGCGGGCACGGCGACCCGGAACCCGGGACACCGCTCGCGCCCGGCCCGGTGTTCGCCGCGCCCTACCACCTCGGCGACCCGGCGGCCGACTTCTACGGCCGCGCCGGGAACCCCACCTGGCGGGCGCTGGAGAGCGCCATCGGCGAGCTGGACGGCGGGGAGTGCGTGCTGCTGCCCTCCGGCATGGCCGCGATCAGCACCGTGCTGCGGGCGGTGCTGCGCGCCGGGGACGGGCTGCTGGTGCCCAGCGACGGCTACTACGCGACCCGGCAGTTCGTGCACGAGGAGCTCGCCGAGCTCTCGCTGCGCGTGCAGGAGATCCCCACCACCGGCCCGTGGCCGCCGGAGCTGTTCGACGGGGTGCGGCTGGTGCTGCTCGAAACCCCGTCCAACCCGGGCCTCGACGTCTGCGACGTCGCCGCGCTCGCCCGGCTCGCGCACCGGGCCGGCGCGCTGCTGGCGGTGGACAACACCACCGCGACGCCGCTCGGGCAGCGGCCCCTGGAACTCGGCGCCGACCTCGCGATCGCCAGCGACACCAAGGCCCTGACCGGGCACAGCGACGTGCTGCTCGGGCACGTCTCCACCGCCGACGCGGAGCTGGCGGCGCGGCTGCGGCGGGCCCGCACCCTCTCCGGTTCCATCCCCGGCCCCTTCGAGACCTGGCTGGCGCACCGCAGCCTCGGCACCCTCGACCTGCGGCTCGCCCGGCAGGCGTCGAACGCGGCCGCGCTGGTGGCGGCGCTGCGCGGGCACCCCGCGGTCACCGGGTTGCGCTGGCCGGGGCTGCCGGACGACCCGGCGCACGAGCTGGCGAGCGCGCAGATGCGGCGCTGGGGCGGGGTGTTCCGCTTCGAGCTCGCCGACGCCGACGCCGTCGCCGAGTTCGTCCGCCGCAGCGAGCTGGTCGTGGCCGCCACCAGCTTCGGCGGGCTGCACAGCACGGTGGACCGGCGCGCCCAGTGGGGCGATCCGGTGGCGCCGGGCTTCGTGCGGTTCTCCGCCGGGTGCGAGGACCCGGACGACCTCGTCGCCGACGTCCTCGCGGCGCTCTCCTGAGCCACCTCTTCCTGAGCCTCCTCGGAGTGATCACGCTCGGTGCCGCTTACCCGGTGGTGTGACGCGGGCGCAATCGGCTTGACGGGTTCCCTTCGGCGCTGGTTCACTACGCGGCGTGTTGCGAGCCATGACCGATGGACGAGGTCACATCGACCTGCGCCGGGTGGCGAGCGCGCTTTGTCTGCAGCGGTGATCGATCCCGCTGCCGTGGTGAGACCCGGACCCCGCGAGACCCGCTGAACCAGCTGCCTCCCGAAGAGGTCTGGACCGCGCCGTCCCCGAGACCGCGCCGCCACACCGCCCGATCCGCGACATCCACCGGAACGCCGCCCGCCCGGCGGCAGGTCCGGGCGGCCCGCCGATCGCGCGCCGGGACACGTCACCGCCACCACCCGGCCTCCGACCGCACGACCACCGAGGATTCCCCGTGTTCGCCGTACCCCCTGACACCATCGCCGCCGTCGCCGACCGCGCCATCGCGCACCCCGTGCGGATCGCCCGCGAACTCGCCGCCGACCGGCTCGGCTGGGCGCACCTGCTGCGCTACGACCCCGAACAGCGCTGGGCCGGACTGCTGGAACGCACCGCCACCCACGAGGCCTGGCTGCTGAGCTGGCTGCCCGGTCAGCGCACCGAACTGCACGACCACGGCGGTGCCGCCGGGGCGTTCACCCTCGTCTCCGGCAGCGTCACCGAACGCGTCGTGCGCAGCACGCCCACCGGACCCGTCGAGGAGTGGCACGCGCTGGAGACCGGGCAGTCCCGCGTGTTCGGCCCCGACCACGTGCACCAGGTGCGCAACGACGGGCCGGACCCCGCGGTCACCATCCACGTCTACCGCCCCGGCCGGACCCGGATGACGCCGTACTCGCTGCACCCGGTGGGCGGCCTCACCCGGCTCTGACCGGGGACGCCCGTCCCCGTGGCGGGCGCGCGGTGGCATCATCGGGAGGCCGAGCGGGAGGAATCCTGAGATGCCACATCCGGTGCCCGCGGCGAGGTCGCCGCTGCTGGAACCGGCCGTCGAACTGCGCCGCGACGACGCCCGTCCGCTGGCGGTGCAGCTGGCCGACGCGCTGCGCCGCGCCGCCGCGCTCGGCCAGCTCCGCGGGGGCGATCGGCTGCCCTCGACGCGCGCGCTGGCCCGGCACCTCGGCGTCAGCCGCACCGTCACCGCCGCCGCCTACGAACAGCTGCACGCCGAGGGCTGGATCGTCGGCAGGCACGGCTCCGGCACTTACGTCACCACCGCGCCGCCCGGAGCGCCCGGCACCCCGGCGGAGTTCGCGGCGGGGGGGGGGGCCCCCCCCCCCCGGGGGGGGGGGGGGGGGGGGGGGGGGGGGGCCCCGCGGCCGGGGCCGCCCCCGTG